>DAOUBS010000035.1:0-21460 GCA_034432435.1 Anaerolineae bacterium | reverse complement strand
CACGACGATCTCAACGCGGTTGATCTTGTCGCCCTGCTGGATGCTGTCCACGACAGCTTGATCTGCATCGCTGGCGACCTTGCCGAACACGGCGTGCTTGCCGTTCAGCCAGTCGGTAACGACGTGGGTGATGAAGAACTGGCTGCCGTTGGTGTTGGGGCCAGCGTTGGCCATGCTGAGCGAGCCGCGCTCATGTTTGATCTGCAAAGCGGCGGGTTCATCGTTCCAGCGGTAGCCCGGGCCGCCGCGCCCGTCACCGTTGGGGCAGCCCCCTTGAATCATGAAATCCTTGATGACGCGATGAAAGTTCAGCCCATCGTAGAAGCCCTCCTGCGCAAGGAACACAAAGTTGTTGACCGTCAACGGCGCGCGATCGGCAACCAGGTTGACGCGAATCGTGCCATTGCTGGTGTGGATGAGCGCGGTGTACTGCTTGGTTTTGTCGATGACTGCCGCGGGGTAAGCCGCATAGCTCTTAGGCATGAGAAAGCTCCTCTAAAATTGTCGGAAAAACGCTGCGTTCAGCATAGCGGATGGGCAGGGAACAGGGAAGAGTGAGGCCAGCGCGTGGGACTTGACCCCGTAGGGACAGCGCTGCTCGCGGTTCACGTCTCGACAGGCGCTTTTAAGAGAATTCAAGAGTAGCCGAATTAGGCCGGATAGCCTACAATCGCTAATAAGACTAGACGTGCAGCTGCGATATGCCTGACGAGATCAACCGCTCATCCGACGCTCCACCGCCCGACGTGCCCGAGATCGCGCCTAGCACGATCTTTGTCGAGTTGATGCGCCAAGCGGCAGCGCGCCGCCAGCGCGAGGCCGCGGCAGCGACGGCCACTCCACCGCCAGATTGGCTCCCTCTGCCCGCTGCAGAAGAAGCGCCTGTCCCACCTGTGCCAGAGCCAGAGCCGCCCCCTGTACGCCAGCCGCTGCGCCTCAGTGTTGAGCCACCCCCTCCGCTGCGACCAGCGGCACAGCCAGCCCCGCCACCAGCGCCACCGCCTGCGCCCACTGAGGACACCGTGACCGCCGCGCGGCTGGAAGCCCAGCGCATCCAACGTATTCAACGCCGCCGTGAGCGCGTCACGCGGCGTCGCGTCGGGGTGTTGGGCGGATTTTTGCGCACTGCGCTCATCATCCTCATCGCTGGCGGGGTGGCCAGCACCATCTTCACGTGGTTTACCTCGCCTGAGTTTCTCGATCAGCGGGTGGTCAGCCGGCTGATGGTGGCGGATTCAACTAACGTCCCCACCGTGCAGCCGACGGCGCTGCCCACCCCCAACTACTTGCAGCGCATCGGCGTCGTCAGCGGGCATCGCGGCCCACAGAACGACCCCGGCGCGGTCTGCCCGGATGGCTTGACCGAGGCCAGCATCAACTTTGAGGTAGCGACGCGCGTCGTGCGCGCGCTGCGCGGGCTGGGCTACAGCGTGGACTTGTTGGATGAGTTCGACACCCGCCTTGACAACTACCGCGCGGCAGTGCTGGTGTCGATCCACACTAACACTTGCCGCGACTTTGGCGAGCGGGTCAGCGGCTTTTTGGTCTCGAAGGCGGCGGTGCGCCCGTCAGGCGGCGTCGATGACCTGCTAGCCGAGTGCATCGCGCTGCACTACGGGCGCATTGTCGGCCTTGAACGGCGCTTCAACCTCACCCGCGATATGACCGATTACCACACCTTCCGCGAGATTCACCCGCTGACGCCCGCCGCGATCATCGAGCTAGGCTTCATGAAAGACGACCGCGAAATCCTCACCACGCGCCAAGATGACATGGCACAGGCACTGGTGGAAGGTGTGTTGTGCTTCCTGTCCCCCAGCACGAACGATCTGCTGGCCACCCCTGACTTTTTCGCGCGCACGCCTACCCCTACATCGCCTTAACGAGCGAGGCCTGCCGATGCGCTCATTTCTGCCACGCTTCAACTTGCGCCGACTTCTAAGCACACGGATCTATCCACCTATGACCTCTGCTATTCATCCGCCCTATGAGCTGATCATGTACAGCCGCGGCATGGGCTGCCCGTTTGTGACCATCGCTAAGCGCGTGCTGACTGAACATCAGATCGCCTACCGTGAAGTGTTGATCGACCGCGACGCGGCAGCCCGTGAGCGCGTCGTCGCGTGGACGGGCTTTCAGAGCGTGCCGACGCTGGTCGCCGCGCGCCCTGGGGAGCTTGACCCCCACACCACGCCGCCGCCGCTGGCCGCTGGCGCCAGCCCGCGCGGGGTTCACCGCGGCGCGCTGATTACTGAGCCAACAGAGGAAGAACTAATCGCGTGGCTGCAAGATAATGGGTTCTTGTGCTAGGCGTGTCTCAATTAGGTGTATCTCAATCTCGAACTCGAAGCGCGTTAAAGGCTTAGGCCGTGAGCCTGATTCTGCGTGGTGGTGTGGGAACTTGGGGCGCCCAACTCGTATTTTGTCTATCGTTGGGTCTTGCAAATAGGTTTAAGCGCATTTTTTTGATCAAAAGTGAATTGCATCACACTTGCACGATTGTTATAATTTCGTGGCTACCAGATACGTTAAGCTGGAGATACCTGTGATCATCTGCGGAGTCTGTCAATACGAAAACAAAGAAGGTACTCTGAACTGTGTGCGCTGTGGTGCGCCGCTGACAGATCTCGCTGCGGGTCAATCTACTCGTTCGTTGGGTGACACAGACTTTGAAGAAGGCATGCCTAAGTGGGGGTCAGCGCGCTTCAACGGCGCGATGAACCTCGTCCTGACCGTGGTAGACACCAATCAAGTCTTTACGTTTGACGCTGACCAAGTGACTGAGCTTGTCATTGGCCGCCTGAACACGGACACCGGCGAACGCCCGACGATTGACCTCACCGAGTCCAACGCGATTGAAAAAGGCGTCTCACGCAAGCACGCAGTCATCCTGCGCCGCGATGGCGCGCTGCACGTGATGGATTACGGCAGCGCCAACGGAACGTATCTTAACGGTCAGAAGCTGGTCGCCCAGCAGCCGCGCATTCTGCGCGATGGGGACGATGTGCGGCTGGGGCATCTGGTGGTTCGCGTCACCTTCCGCCCTCAATGAGCGCTCGGCGTGGTATGCCCCCCCTTGAGCGCACCAATGAAGAGTGGCTGTTTGACTTGCAAGCAGCTGAGCGTCAATCGGAGGCGCTCGACGAACTGAGGCTGCGCCTCCAGCGCAGCATCCTCTACTATCTGAGCCAAGAACGCAGCGATCTACGGGGCCTTGCGCTGAGCGAGATTGAAGAAATGGCGCGCGACTTGGCGCAGGAAGCGACGCTGCGCGTGCTGAACAACCTCGACGCTTTTCGTGGCGAGAGCCGCTTCACCACATGGGCGAACAAGATCGCCATTCGCGTGGCCATCAGCGAGATGCGCCGCGCTCGCTACCGTGACTTCAGCCTAGAGACGATCACCGCTGAGAACGATTTTGTGAGCGCGTCCGCCAACCTCGTCGGGGAAGTTCCAGTCAACCCGGAAACGGCAGCTGAGCGCGGCGAGGTGGCCAAGATCCTTGAGGAGGCGCTGCGCACGGCGCTCACGCCGCGTCAATATCAAGCGCTGGTGGCGGTAGCGCTCGACAACGTGCCGATGGACACCATCGCGGAACAGCTTGGCACGAACCGCAACGCCCTCTACAAGCTCATCCACGACGCGCGGCGCAAGCTCAAGGCGCATCTCGAAGAGCAGGGACTGAGCACGGACTATCTGATGGGCTTATTTGAGCGGTGAGCAGGCGATACGGGCATCACCGTCAGCGCATCTCTAGATTAGCTCTTTAGGCAGTTGATGCAGCATGGACGCCGCGCCCGCGACGATCTGCACGGGCTGATGGGGCGTCTCAGCGACGTACAGGCGCACAACCTCGGTGATGGAGGCGTAAGCCTGCGGGAAGCGCAGCACCGCCGCCCCGATCAACCCCACGTCGAGCAGAAGCTGGATGCACTCATCTTGGGTGCGAATGTCGAAACCGACCCCCTGCCACGTCATCGGGCATTGCAAGTAGCCCACGTCCGAGAAGAGCAGGTAAAAGGCCGGGGCGCGAGCTTGATCTTGGTAGACGCTTACGTACAGCCGCGAGACCCGCGCGTGGTAGTGCAGCACTTGGCAGCGGTAGCGCTGCGGCTGGGTGATGTTGAAGATGTTGCGCGCCCCGACAGTGTGCTTGACCATCGCTACACCGACCACAGCGCCTGTAAGAACTTCAGCTTGACGCGCACATGATCGCTCCCGCCGCCCTCGTGGTTGTTGAAAGGGTAGACGCGCATCTCTTTGGGCGTCGTCACGGCGTTGTATGCCGCAAACACTGTCGAAGGCGGGCAGACGGTGTCCATCAACCCGACGGAGAACAAAGCTTGTGCTCTCAGCCGTTTGGCGAAGCTCACCCCGTCGAAGTAGCTCAACGTCTCAAACACTTGATCGGCACGGTCACGGTGCACGCCCAGGTAGCGCGCGATTTCGGTGTAGGGTAAGTCAGGGGACAGCTCGACAGCGCGGCGGAAGTGACAGAGGAAGGGCACATCGGGCATGACGACGCGCACGGCAGGCATGAGCGCCGCCGCTGCAAGGCTGATGCCGCCGCCTTGACTGCCGCCCGTCACCGCCACGCGCTGTGCGTCCACTAGCGGATGGCTCATGAACGCTTCGACGGCGCGGACGGCGTCGGTGAACAGGCGGCGGTAGTAGTAGGTGGTGGGGTGCAGGATGCCCTGCGTCATGAAGCCCGGGTGGGCGGGGTTGGCGCCGTTGGGCAGGTCGGGGGTGTCACCGCGCTGCCACGCGCTGCCCTGCCCGCGCGTGTCCATCACCATGAAGGCAAAGCCGGCTGAAGGCCACGTCAACCAGTTGAACGGGTAGCCGCGCCCGCCGCCGTAGCCGATGAACTCCACAACGCCCGGCAGTGGCCCGCGCGCGCCCTGCGGCACGATCAACCAGCCTTTGATCGTCTGGCCGCCGCAGCCGGCAAAGCTCACGTCGTAGGCCTGCACGGTGCGCAGCCCGAACTCAACTGGCTCAAACTGCGCGTTGAGCGGGTGCTGGCGCGCCTCGGCCAGCGTCTGCGCCCAGAAGGCGTCAAAGTCGCTCGGCTCAGCGATCGATGGGGCGTAGTCGTACAGCGCCTCCAGCGGCAGGTCAAACAGCGGCATAGCAAGACATCCTCATTTGATGGGTCGATACCGTTGTGACTATACCGCTTTTTCCCAAATTTTGCGGGCACGTTCCAGCGCCCGCGGCTGATACCACGGGCTAGCGCCAAGTGTAAGAAAACTCTTGATGAACCTTTACTGTTTTTTGAAAGTTGGCCTTTAGCATTCAAGGCAGATGGACGCTGTACGATAATCAATCACAAGGAGCATAAAACCATGAAACGTCTATTCGCAGGAGTCCTTATCATCATCGGGGTGCTGGCCGCAGCTATGCCCGCGCTGGCGCAAGACGGGGTCAACATCGCCCGCGCTGAACAGATCATTACTCAGACCTACCCAGGCGTGACGATTGTCTCGATCCAGCGCACGCAGCAGAACAACGCGGCTGTGTGGGAAGCGCGTCTGGCTGATGGCACGTTGGTCTATGTGGACGCGCAGACCGGCGAGATCACCGGTCGTGTGCAGGCTGCGCCGCCGGCAGTTGTTCCGCCCGTCGCGCCGCCAGTCGTCCAGCCACCGCGCCCTGTACCTGCCCCGGCGGCTGCTGTGCGTGGGCTGCCGCCAGTAGGCTTCGATCAAGCCTTGAGCATCGCGCTGGGGCAGTACCCAGGCACGTCGCTCATTAAGGCCGAGCTGGAGCCGCTGGAGGGCACTCGGGGCACGGGGCCGCTGACGTGGGACATGAAGATGAGCAACGGCATGGCCGTCTACGTGGACGCGGCGAGCGGCCAAGTGGTACAGCTAGAGCCCTGGGGTGGCCGCCGTGGGCCGAGCGGCACGCCAGTCGGCACGCCTGCCATCAGCCTGTCACAGGCGCTGAGCATTGCGCAAGGAGTCTTCCCGGGCCGCAGTTTCGTCAAGATCGAGCTGGAGGTTGGAGGCCGCCGCGAGGGCTATGTGCCAGTGTGGAAGGTTGACTTTGGCCGCCGCGCAGAAGTCGTGATGGACGCCAACAACGGCACGGTTCTACGTATCCGCTAGCGCCATCTGCGGGGGAGCTGGGCTCCCCCTCTTTTGCTTGATTGAGACCGAGGCTTAGGTATGCGAATTTTATTGGTAGAAGACGAGGAAGGGATCGGGCGCTTCGTGCGGCAGGGGCTGCAAGAAGCGCTGCACGTAGTGGACTGGGCGCGCAACGCCGCCGACGGCCTGAGCTACGCCCTCAGCCAAGACTATGATGTGCTCGTCTTAGACATTCGCCTGCCAGGCGGGCGCACCGGGCTTGATCTGCTGGCGGACTTGCGCGCGCAGCAGGTGCGCACCCCCGTTCTGATGCTCACGGCGCTCGACGCGGTCGATGATCGCGTGCGTGGGCTGCGCGCGGGGGCAGATGACTATCTCGTCAAGCCGTTTGACTTTGCTGAGCTGCTGGCGCGGTTGGAGAGCTTGGCGCGCCGCCCCCCGCTCCAAGTGAACACGGTGCTGCGCCTAGCCGATCTGGAGATGGACTTGGTCAAGCGTACGGTGCGGCGCGGGGATCGCTTGATCGACCTCAGCGCACGCGAGTTCATGCTGCTGGAGTACCTCATGCGCAACGCTCATCAAACGCTGACGCGCACTCAAATCGGCGAGCGAGTTTGGGGGCTGGATTACGCGCACGATTCCAAAGTGATCGACGTATACGTCGGCTACTTGCGTCGTAAAATAGAGCAAGATGACGGCCCACCGCTGATCCACACCGTGCGCGGGGTCGGCTTTCGGTTGAGTGACGATGAGTAAGTTTGCCACGATTCGAGTGCGGTTGACGCTGTGGTACGTCTTTCTGCTGGGGGGGACGCTGTTGGGGTTTGGCGTGTACCTCTTCTCGCAGATGCGCGCCAGCCTGTTGGAACAGATCGACGCGGGCCTGCAGGCCGCCACCGCGCAGACGCTGGGGCAAATTCTGGCGGATGAGGACGCTGCGCTGCGCTTCATGCCGCAGCTAGACAACAAACTCGTGAACGACAGTTTGAGCGAGTCTGGCTTGGGGGCGCGGCTGGTTAACCCTGCAGGGGAAGTGCTGGACGGCTTTGGCGACTACGCCGCTCTGCCAGCTTGGGCGGCGCGCCAGCCCGGCTACGTCACACTGGCGACGAGCCTCGGCACATGGCGCATCTACAGCTATCCGCTTCAGTTTAGCGGCGATCAAGTGAGCGTCTGGCTGCAAGTGTCGCAGTCCTTATTCGACACCTACAGCATGCTGGAGCGCCTCTCAGGGCTGATGCTGCTGGGCACGCCGTTCGTGCTCTTGATGGCTGCCGGCGGCGGGTTGTTCCTCGCAGACCGCGCCCTGCGGCCCGTCGAGCGTATCACCCGCACCGCCGCCGCCATCGACAGCCATCACCTCGATCAGCGCATCGGCTACAAGGGGCCGCCAGATGAGATCGCGCGGCTGGCGCAGACCTTCGATAGCATGTTAGAGCGGCTGCACCACGCCTTTGAGGCTGAGCGACGCTTCACCGCCGACGCCTCGCACGAGCTGCGCACCCCGCTGACCATCGTCAAAGGGCATCTAGACGTCGGCCTCTCGCGCCCACGCAGCGCCGAGGAATACAAGGACATCCTGCAAACCATTCAACTGGAAAATGAGCGCTTGATCCGCCTTGCCAACAGCCTGCTGTTCCTCGCACGGCTGGACGCTGCGCCCATGCGCGCCCAATTTGAACCAGTAGACTTGAACGATCTGCTAGCGGTGGTGGCAGATCAAGCGCGCGTGCTGGCCGATGAGAAACAGCAGCAGCTCACCGTCGCGCTCAGCCCGCTGCCCAAGATCCACGGCAGCCCTGATCACCTCATCCGATTGTTCATGAACCTGATCGAAAACGCCGTGAAGTACACGCCGGAACGCGGACAAATCCGCCTGCAGGCAGATTATCAGTCGCCTGAGGTGGTGGTGCGTGTGATAGACAACGGCCCCGGCATCCCATCGCAGAAGCTGCCGCACCTGTTCGAGCGGTTCTACCGCGCCGACGACCACAGCACAGCGGGGGCCGGGCTGGGCTTGGCCATCGCTGCCAGCATCGCCCGCGAGCACGGTGGCGACATCCAAGCTGAGAGCATGCTAGGCTTGGGATCGGTCTTTACGGTGCGCTTGCTAAAGAGGAGATAACGATGATGCGGCCTCACGTTTGGATTTCTGGAGTAACTTTGTTGGTGACGGGCGTTGGCATGCTCCAAACGTTTCAGCCGTTTGCCCTGCGCCCAACCCCACGCGAAGGCGAGGTTGTCGCCCTTGATGAGCGGCCAGTGGCCTTCAACGCGCAGTTTTCACTCGACTTTGCCACGACCTCTGAAACCGACATGACCCTGCTCACGGTGGTCGATCCGGTGATCAGCGCGCAGGCGGCAGCGATTGAGCCGGTGGCCGACGGCCTCTCGATCGAGCAGGTGATGTCGCTGCTGGCGCAAGCGCGGCCAGAGGCGACGATCCGCGAGATTCGCGTCAAACGCGAGCAGGGCGCGACCATCTACGAAGTTGACTTCAGCGATAACTTCCGCCTTAAGCTGGACGCCGCCAGCGGGCAAATGCTTTCACTAGACACGATCAGCAGCGGTCCCCCACAGCCACCACCGCATCGGCGCGTGCAGGGCTACACCGCCACGACTAGCCTGCTGAGCGCCGTCGCGCTGGCCCAAGAGCGCCACCCTGACGCGGCGCTCAAGGACGCCAAGCTCGAAGTCCATGACGGTCTGCTCGTCTACAAAGTGAAGTTCGACCGTAGCACAGAGGCCTTCATTGACGCCAACACGGGGCAGCATCTCTTCAGCAAGCTGCCACGCGGCCAGTACGACACCAGCAGCCTGCCCATCCAGCTAGAGGACGTCCTGCCGATTGTCCTGGCAGCCCACCCCAACACCACCGTCCGCGATTGGAAGGTCAAACTGGAAAAGGGCACGGTGGTATATGAGGTGAAGCTGACTAACCGCCTTGAGCTGTACATCAGCGCGCTGACCGGCGACATCCTCGAAGTTGAAAGGGACAGCTGAAGGCAGCCGAGGGCAAAGGCAGGGGGTGGGGGATGAGGCCTGTGGCTCCGTTCAGTTATCTCTTACCCCGCAGCTAATTTTCAACCGGACCAAGAGGGCTTCGGTTGATGGCGCGGACGTGTCTCAGGCCGTCGCGTATGAGACATGACCTGTCGCATCCGGCGAGATGTGAAAACCGATGGACAGGGCAGGCCCTGTCCCTACGATGCCGCGTCTGAAGGGCCCTCTGTCTTGAGATACTCTTTTGCCGTGCCCTGCGCTATACTCTTTTCGTCCATAATCACAGGAGAAACGGCGTGCGGCTCAAACTTGCGCTAGCGCAGATGTACCCCAAACTGGGCGATGTGGCTTTCAACCTGCGGGCGCACCTCGACTGGATCGAACAGGCCAACCAGCAGGGCGCGCAGTTGATCGTCTTCCCAGAGCTGAGCCTGACCGGCTACCAAGTGCAAGACCTTGTGCCGGAGGTGTCGATCCGCGCGCACCCGACTCACCCCGTCTACCGCCAACTGCTGGACGCCAGCCACGACATCGACGTTGTGGTAGGCTTCGTGCGCGAGGACGAGCGCAACCGCTTCTACATCGCGTCGGCTTACTTGAGCGGGGGCGAGACGGTGCACATCCACCACAAGGTGTACCTGCCGACTTACACGATGTTCGACGACGCGCGCTACTTCAGCCCCGGCCAGCACATCCGCGCCTTTGACACGCGCTGGGGACGGATGGGCATGCTGATCTGTGAGGACTTTTGGCACATGTCGGCGGCTTATCTGCTGTGGATGGACGGGGCGGATCTGATGCTGCTGATGAGCGCCAGCCCAGGGCGCGGCCTGACGGCGGACGCGCGCCTGGCCTCGTCGCGCTGGGTGGAGCTGGTCAACCAAGCCTACGGCAGCTTTTTCACGAACTACGTCGTCCACGTCAGCCGCGTGGGCTATGAGGACGGCAAGGTGTTCTGGGGCGGCAGCAGCATCGTCGACCCCGACGGCACGTTCATCACGCACGGCCTCTATTTCGATGAAGCGCTGATCGTGCGCGAAATTGACTTGAACATGCTGCACCGTGTCCGCTCGCATCTGCCGATCTTGCGCGACGAACGCCCGGACCTCACCTTGCGCGAACTGGAGCGCATTCTCACGACGCGCATCATGGAGCAGCCATGACCCACCCCGACGACAAGCGCGCCCTGAGCGGCTCACAGGCCGGCATGCGCTTCATCGCGCTGATGAAGCTCTACAACGACGGCCATCTGCCGCGGTTGCAGCAGTTCCTCCAAGAGAGCATGGCCGAGGCGCTGCTAGCGGCTCAACCTGCCGACGCGCAAGCGGCTGAGTGGGCGGCGCGTCGCGCTGCCATCGGTCGGCACAAGGTGAAGCAGGTGCTGGCTGCGGGCAAGCATCAGGTGGCGGTGGTCGTCAGCGCCGAGCACAGCGCCGACCTTTACTACGTCGAGATTCAAGTGGAAGAAGACTACCCGCACCGCATCACCAAGTGCCTACACGCGCCGCTGCAAGCTGTGGATTAGCCGCGTCCGTTGGCGTAGGCTTTGATCTCAAGCGGCTTGCGCACGGTCGCCGCGTAGAGATAGCCGTGAAACAGGTCGACGAATTGGAAATCCTCGCCGAGCGTTTCGAGCCGTTCCCACGCGCGGCGGCTGCTGTCGGCGATGATGACCACGTCCATCACCTCGCTGATGAAGCGCAGCGGCAGCGTGTACCAGCGGTCGCTCTCTTTGAGGTCGGCGATGCCGAACACCCCGCCCGGTTTGAGCGCATCCATCGCGCGCTGCATGGCCGTCTCCCAGCGCGGGATGACCGCCAGCCCCAGCGTGCAGATCACTACGTCGAACGGTTCCTCAGTGCGGAACTCAGCAGCGTCGGATTGAACTAGCGTGATGTTCTGCCAGCCGCGCCCCAGCACGAACTGCTGATGAGCGCTGTCGAGCATCTCTTGGCTGTAGTCGGTGCCGACGATCTGGCCAGTGGGGCCGATTTTCTCCATGATGTAGGGAAAGTTAGCTCCTGCGCCGCACGCCATGTCCAGCACGCGCATGCCGAGTTTGAGGTCGACCATCTCGATCAGCTTCTTGCGCATCTCAATCCGCGGGAATGACCCTAAGTAGAGGTAATCCGTCAGGTTATAGACGCTGGCGCGCTGCTGATAGTAACGATCCAGCCGTGGTTGGGTGACGCCCGTCTGGCGGCGCTGGCGCAGCGCCGCCCCCAGCGCCAGCCCAGCTAAGACTCCCAGCAAGAAATGTCTGCGTGCCATGTCGGTTTCCCTCTTGTGTTAATCCCTGTCTACTATAGCGGCTGAGCGGGCGCTACTCCAATGGTTTGAGGCGGTTGAGGATCGTCGGGATGAACTCGGCCACTGTTGGATGTATGGGCAGCACGTCCTTCATCGTCTGGTAGGTTCCGCCAGCGGCCATGAAGTTGCTCACGAGCTGAACGATTTCATCGCCGCCGATGCCGAAGAAGGTCGCCCCCAGCAGATGGCCGCTGTCGGCGTCGGCCAGCAGCTTGATTAACCCGACGGTCTCGCTTTCCTCTTTGGCGCGGCTGACGTTGGCCATCTGATGGACGGCCATCACCACCCGCCGCCCACTCTTGCGCGCTTCTGTCTCGTTTAGGCCGACGCGCCCCAACGGCGGATCGGTAAACAGCGCGTAGGTCGTGATGCGCCCGTCCACGCTGCGCGGCTCGCCTCTGAGGTTGGCCAGCGCGATCTCGTGGTCTTGGTAGCTGGTGTGGGTGAACGCGCCGCGCTTGTTGATGTCCCCCAGCGCGAAGATGCCTTTTACGTTCGTCTCAAGCTGCCCGTCCACCTCGACAAAGCCGCGCTCGTCCAGCTTCAGCCCAACGCTGGCGGCGTTGAGCCGATCCGTGTTGGGGGTGCGCCCGGTGGCCACCAGCAGATGCGACCCTGTGACGGGCAGGTGCAGCCCGCCCCGCTCGAGCGTGACGGTGATCGTGCCGCTGGCCGCGCTGGCCTCAACGGCGCTGTGCCCCACGTAGAGCGTGACACCTTCTTGGGCCATCAAGTCGGCCAGCGCAGCGCTTACGTCGGGGTCTTCACGCGGGGCGAGGCGTGGCGCAGGCTCGATGATACTGACGGCGCTGCCCAAGCGGCGGAAGATCTGCGCCATCTCGAGGCCGATGTAGCTGCCGCCGAGGATGATAAGGTGTTCGGGCAGCGCTTCTAACGCCAGCAGGCGCATGTTGTCCAAGTACGGGACATCTGCCAGCCCGGCAATGGGCGGGATGGCAGCGCGCGTGCCAGTGTTCAGGTAAACAGTTGGTGCGGCGTAGAGCGCATCGCCCGCCCGCACGCGGAACAAGTCGCCGTCGCGCCCATCGAATTGGGCATACTCGCGCACGACGTCTAGCTGATCTGGATAGCGGCTCAGCCACTGTTCAAGGCCGCTGCGGCTGGCGCTCACCACGCGGTTCACCCGTGCCATGACGGCGGTGAAGTCCACTTGGGGCGGGCTGGTGTGGATGCCAAACTCACTCGCGCGGCGGACGAGGTGCGCGACGCGTGCGCTCTTGCGCAGCGTTTTCGTGGGCGTGCAGCCGTAGTTGACGCACGACCCACCGAGCAGATTGCCCTCGAACAAGGCGACGCGCTGCCCCAAATCGACCAAGCCCACCGCCAACGGCGGCCCTGCCTGCCCTGAGCCAATGATAATGCTGTCGTATCGCTGCATGTTGTCCCTCGGTGATGTGTGAATGCTTCGATCATATCATGGGGAATGCGCTTCTTGACAACTTACTTATGAAAGTGCGCGCGAGTTGGTGGGCAGAGATAACAGATTTCTTGTATGATAGACATGAAAACGGTTGCTTTTTCTTAACAAGGCAGCGATTCGTCTATGTCCAAAATTCGGGTGGTGGTAGTCAACGATCAAGTAGCCGTCAACGAGCTGTGGCAGCAGATGCTCGACATGACAGACGACATGACGTGCGTCGGCACAGCGCGCAACGGGATGGAAGCCGTTCAACTGGCGGATGAACTGGAACCGAACATCATCATCATGGACATGATGATGCCGGGCATGCACGGCAACGATGCCACGCGCATCATCCGCGAACGGCATCCTGACACACAGATTATCGCCTATTCAGCCTATAACGGCATGGAACAGGCAGCCTACGAGTCAGGCGCAGTGGAGTACCTGCTGATGCCCATCGGCCCCGACAAGCTGCGCGACACAATCCGACGGGTGTATCACGAGCACAACAAGCCGCAGTGATCCCTTTTGGCCCTTTTGCAGCCTCGTATTGACTCACCTTCAGCGCCCAATTACAATCGGGGGCACTGTGCGATGACGCACAGCCCACTGCCCGCATCCGAGACCTGAACGCATGATAAGCGATAAATCCATCCAAACGTTGGAACTTGACAAGATTTTAGGGCAAGTTGCGCGCCTGTCCGTGTTTAGCGCGGGCGCGGAATTGGTGCGCGAGCTGCAACCGACGACCAACCTCGAAGAGGCGCGCCTGTGGCAGCGCGAGACGGCAGAGGCGGTTGACCTGCTGGAGAACAAGGTGAACGTCTCGCTGGCGGGCGTGCGCGATGTGCGCCTGACCGCTATGAACGCGGCGCGCGGCGTGCTGATTGACACGTCGGTGCTGCTGGACATCAAGCAGACGCTGCGCCGCGCGGGCATCCTCAAGCGCACCCTCGCCAAGCAGAAGGGCCAGTTCCCGCTGCTGGCCGAGCTAGTGGAGGACATCGACGACGTGCCCGCGCTGCAAGACGCCATTGAGCGCGCCATCAACGACGCCGGCGAAATCCGCGATACAGCCACCGCCAAGCTGGCGATCATCCGCAGCGACTTGAAGATCTCGCTCGAACGCCTGCAGAGCAAGCTCAACCGCATCCTCACCAGCAAACGCAGCGAGCCGATCCTGCAAGAGGCGATCATCACCCAACGCAGTGGGCGCTACGTGATCCCGATCAAGGCCGAGTACAAGGGGCGCATCCCCGGCATCGTGCACGATTCGTCGTCGAGCGGCGCGACGCTGTTCATCGAGCCGCTGGAGACGGTCGAACTCAACAACCACTACCGCGAGCTGCAGCTCGAGGAAGAGAAAGAGATCCGCCGCATCCTCACTGATCTGACCGACCAAGTGGGGCAAGCCAGCGAGAAGATCGTGCTGACGGTGGACATCCTCGCGCAGGTAGACTTCACGCTCGCCAAAGCGCAGTACGCCATCCAGAGCAAGGCGGTCATGCCCCAACTAGTGGAGTTCCGCCCGCGCCCGGGCAGCCCCCACCCGGGCAGCACGATCGTCCTGCGCGGGGCGCGCCACCCGCTGCTCACCAACAACGTCGTGCCGATTGACGTCGAATACGACGCGGAAACATGGGTGTTGGTGGTGACGGGGCCGAACACGGGCGGCAAGACGGTGGCGCTCAAAACGGTCGGGCTGATGGCGCTCATGGCGCAATGCGGCCTGCACCTGCCAGCCGAAGAGGCGCGCCTGAGCGTGTTCGAGGGGATCTTTGCCGACATCGGCGATGAACAGAGCATCGAACAATCGCTCTCGACCTTCTCCGCGCATATGACGAACATTATCGCCATCTTACGCGAGTGCGACGACCGCTCGCTGGTGATCCTCGACGAGATGGGGGCTGGAACCGACCCCGCCGAAGGCTCGGCGTTGGCACGGGCGCTGCTCAATCGGCTGCTCAAGCGCCGCGTCACGACGATGGTCAGCACCCATCACCCAGAGTTGAAGATCTACGCGGTGGAGACGAAAGGCGTGCGCAACGCCAGCGTCGAGTTCAACCTTGAGACGCTCGCGCCCACTTATCGGCTGGTGGTGGGGCTGCCGGGCCGCTCGAACGCGCTGGCGATTGCGCAGCGTTTGGGGCTGGATGAGGAGATCATCGACGAAGCGCGCGGCATGGTGGCCACAGAGAACTTGGTGGCCGACGACCTGCTGGACGAAATCCAGCGCACGCGCCAAGACATTCGCCAGCAGCACGAGACGATTGACCAACTGCGCGCCGAGCTGCAAGCCCAGCGCGACGCGCTGCAAGCGCGCATCGACGCCATCGAGGACGAACGTCGCCGCGTGCTGCAAGAGGCGCGCGAAAACGCTGAGAAAGAGTTGGAATTCTTCCGCCGTGAGCTGCGCAAGATGCAGAAGGAGATGCAGCTCGCCGGTATGCCGCTCGACAAGATCAAAGCCCTGCAAGAGGCCGCGCAGAAGATGATCGAGTGGACGGCTGCCCCCATCGACGTGGAAGAGATCGAGCGCGTGCAGGAGGACGAGAGCAGCGGCAAGGTGCGCGTGGGCGATGCGGTGTTCCTCAACGCGCTCAACGCTGAGGGAGCCGTGGTCGAACTCGACGGGCGCGATGCTGTCGTCCAAGTGGGGACGTTGCGCGTGCGGGCAAAGGTAGCCGAGCTGCGCAAGCGCAACCGCAGCGAACGCCGCGCCGCCGAGCGCAGCAAACGCCATGAACCGCCGGTCGTCGTGCCCGACCCGTTGCCGCCGCGCCTCGAAAGCCCCGGGCTAGAGCTAGACCTGCGCGGTGAGAGTGTCGAGGACGCGCTCAAGCGGCTGGATTACTACGTAGACGCGGCCTACATGGCTGGGCTGCCGTTCGGACGCATCATCCACGGCAAGGGGACGGGCAAGCTGCGCGAGGCAGTGCGCCAGTTCTTGACAGGTCATCGGCTGGTGAGCAAGATTGAGCAAGGCCTGCCCAACGAGGGCGGGGCTGGCGTGACGGTCGTCCACCTTGTGCCGTCTGCGTAGCGAGGAGCCAGAATGCGCGTCATTCGAGCGTTCTTTAAAGCCCTCTGGCTGACCCTACAGGGCAAAGTCTACACCCCTGCCCCCAAGCCGCCCCGCTACCCGCTGCTGGAGGCGTGGCGCGTTGAAGGCTTGCAGCGCGTGCAGGCGGCCTTCAACGTGGCCGACCACAGCGGCCTTGACGAATCTGCCCGCCGTGCCTTCACGCTCACGCTTGACAGCCGCCCCATCAGCATGGAGACGATCCTGCGCGCGGTGGAGCACAACCTCACGCGCGAGTACCCGCTGTTGATGGAAGCGCGCGTTGAGCACAACCTCACGGCGCTCTACGCCCTCAACCTGAACGATCGCTACCGCGTCGCCCAGTTGGCCGCCGCGCTCACCCAAGACCCAGCGCGCGCTGCCCTCCAGCGCCTGAGCGAGCACCTCGACGCCATCCCCTCCAGCCAAGCTGTGCAGGGCCTCAAGGACGAGACCGCCAACCCGAGAACGGGGTAGGGGTCGGGCTTGCGTGGTGCGTCGCGCAAGTTTTGGGTTTCTGTGATACACTCATGAAAAAGTAAGCTTACTCACGTGGTTGCACATCGTTGGAGGGATTTTATGGCACGCACGCTCAGAGCTGCATTGTTTGTGCTCGTTTTACTGGCGCTTGGGCTAGTTGTGACAGCGCAAGACGAACAGACCTACACCGTCCAGCGCGGGGATACGCTCTTCCGCATCTCGCAGCGCTTTGGCGTGTCGATCTCGGCCATCGCCCAAGCCAACAACATCGCCAACCCGAACCTGATCTTCGCTGGAACGGTGCTGCGCATCCCAGCCGGCGGCACACCCCCCGCGCCGCAGCCTACCCAGCCGCCGCAGCCGCCCGCCGGGCCGAGCGGCACGTACACTGTCCAGCGCGGCGACACGTTGGGGCGCATCGCTCAGCGCTTCGGGGTGACGCTCTCTGCCATCCGCGCGGCCAACCCCAACATCCGCAACATCAACTTGATCTTCCCCGGTCAGGTGATCAACATCCCAGCGGGTGGAACCGTCGTGCAGCCCCCGCCCGGCTCAACCCCTGCGCCCCAGCCCACCCAACCCGGGCCTGTCAGCCCGCCGCCCGGTGGCTTTGCCGTGGGCGCGCACGTCTTCAGCTACAACTTCGCGGATCTAGCGCGCAACACCGGCATGACGTGGCTCAAGCAGCAAATTCGCTGGAATCAAGGTGAACCCCCGTCGATTGCGCAGGTGGCGATTGACGGCGCAAAGGCGCGCGGCTTCCGCATTCTGCTCAGCATCACCGGCAACCCGTCTCAGTTGGCCGCCAACCCCACCCAGTACTACCAAGACTTTGCCAACTTCCTCGGCGGCGTGGCGCAGCTGGGCGCAGACGCGATTGAAGTGTGGAACGAGCCGAACATCGACAAGGAATGGCCGCGCGGCCTCATCAGCGGCGCGCAGTACACCGCCATGCTCAGCGCGGCTTATCAGGCCATCAAGGCCAACAACCCCAGCACGCTAGTGATCTCCGGCGCGCCCGCCCCCACCGGCGGCCTCGGCTGCTCCACTAACGGCTGCAACGATGACGCCTACATCGGCCAGATGGCGGCAGCAGGCGCGGCCCGCTTCATGGACTGTGTGGGCATCCACTACAACGCCGGAACCGTCCCGCCGACCGCCACCAGCGGCGCGCCCGTCGGCAGCGCCAGCCACTACAGCTGGTACTACCCGACGATGGTCAGCCTCTACACGCGCACCTTCCCCGGCAAGCCGCTGTGCTTCACCGAGATCGGCTACCTGAGCGGGGAGGGCTTCCCGCCGCTGCCTGCGGGCTTCGCATGGGCGCAGGCGACCACCGTCGCCCAACAAGCCGAGTGGCTCGGGCAGGCGGTGCGGCTGGCGCGCCAGAGCGGCAACGTGCGCTTGTTCATCATCTGGAACTTGGATAGCACGCAGTTCGGCGCAGATCCACAGGCAGGTTACGCGATCATTCGGCCGGACGGCACGTGCCCAGCCTGCACGACGATCCGCGCGGCGCTGCCATAGCGGGCGGGCTTCATCCCTAAGCCCCCTTCTTCACAGGGAGAAGGGGGCCTTGCGTTCTCTCTCATCAACAGAGGGGATCGAGGGGGGAGGCCATGTTATGATCAATCGCCAGCGGCGACCTCATCCAGCGGCTGAAGGTGGTCGGCGTGTTCGTCCAGCCAGTGGATGGCGCTCATCGCTGCGCTCGTCCCCTGCCCGACGCTCGTCGCCACCTGCCGCCAGAGTTGATCTTGAATCTCGCCCGCGGCGAACACCCCATCAACGCTGGTGCGGTAGCGCTCGTCGGTGATGACGTAGCCATCTGCGTTCAGCGCCAGTTGATCGCCAAAGATTTTGCTGTTCGGATCGTGCCCGATGAAGATGAACACGCCGTCCGTCGGGTAGACGCTCGCCTCGCCGGTTTTGAGGTGGCTTAAGCGCACTCCGTTCACCGTGCCCTGCTCGTTGAACAAGACTTCCTCGACTTTCGTGTCCCAGATGAAGTGCATCTTGGGGTTGGCAAAGGCGCGCTTCTGGAGCTGCACGCCCGCCCGCAGCGTATCCCGCCGGTGAACCACGGTGACTTTGGTCGCAAAGCGCGTCAAGAAGATGCCCTCTTCAAGGGCGCTGTCGCCGCCGCCGACAACGACAACTTCCTTGCCGCGGAAGAAGAAGCCGTCGCACGTGCCGCAGTAGCTCACGCCGCGCCCGATCCCCTCCGCCTCGCCTGGAATTTGCAGCTTGCGCGGGTCAGCGCCGATGGTGACGATCACCGCATCTGCCAGATACGTCTCAGAGTAGGTCTTGACGGTGAAAGGCGAGCCGTGCGTAAAGTCCACGCTTTCTACCATGTCGTAGACGAACTCTGCGCCGAAGTGCTCGCCGTGAGCGCGCATCTGTTCGACGAGATCCGGGCCGGTGATGCTGATGAAGCCCGGGTAGTTCTCGATCTCGTGGGTGATGCCCGCTTGCCCGCCGAGCTGGTTGCCGACGATGACCACCGGCTTGAGCTGTGCGCGGGCGGTGTAAACGGCGGCGGCCAGACCCGCCGGCCCCGAGCCGATGATGACGACACGTTCACGCTTCATATTGATTTCGCTCCTAATGTAAATGCCCTGTGCAGCGTCAAAGCTGCTCGATTTCCATCTTAAGGACAGCCACCAGCGCCTCGAACTCCTCGCGGCAGTCGTGCCAGTAGCGCATGTGATACTCTAATTCAGGCAGGACGTCCTCCAGCGATGCGCCTGCCGCCACCCGCTCGGCAAGGGCTGCCAAGCTCTCACAGTGCTCGTTGCAGTCCATCGCCTCGATCTGCTCGTTCTCAGGGCAGTTCAACACGAAGTCCAGCAGGGCTTGCAGGCGGTCTATCTTCAACTGGCTCATAGGGCGAGTGGCTCCATCCTTCCATCATCTATGCATTAGACGCGCACGATGAGCGGGTCTTACACGGCTATGAGGGGTTCCAAACGAGCCGCCAGCGCCCGCGCGTCGTCGGGCCGGTTTGCGTGTAGAGGTAGCTCACTCCGTCGATCAACACGAAGTCAGCGTGCCCCACCCCGACGTAAAAGCCCATGTCGAATAAGATCGGGTTGGCGGGGTATTTCTCCCACGGGCCGTCGATCTGGTCGGTCGAGCTGCGGGCGAGGCCAAGGCCGAACTGCGTGTCCATGCCGCGCTCGAGCACGTCCGGCCCGCGGATGCCCTCGTAGAACATGTAGTAGCGCTCCCCGACCTTGACCACCTCAGCGCTGCTGACGTAGCGGAAGTCGAAGTAGGCGTTGGCGTCCGCGCCGAACAGGTTCACATCACCGTAAGTGGGCGCGCCCGCGAAGAGCGGATCTGTCTGGCAGCGTTGAAGTTGACTGAGGTCGCCGAAGCGATCCCCCTTGTAGCAGCGCATATGGCCGGGGGCGCTGCCCGCCGCCACGAACACGTAGAGCGTGTCCCCCTCGACGTGCAGGCCGGGCGGCGCGCCAACGAGGCAGCCGTCAGCTTGGCCGCGGATGTGCGGGTGCGGGCCAATCTGTTCGACGGGGTCACACGGGGCGAAGGCGTAGGGGTACGTCCCGCCCGGCACGATTAAGTACTGCCACGGCGACCACGCCAGCCCATCCGGCGAGGTGCGCAGCATCACCTGCGCGTGCCACTCATAGGCCATGTACCAGCCCTCTGCTGTGCGGGCGACGCGCGGGTACTGCTGTGCGGTGATGTGGTCGCGCGCGTCGTCACACGGGCACGTTTGGCATGGCAGCAAGCACATCCGCGGCGACAGGCGGAACGACTCGCCCCCATCACGGCTGACCCAGCGCGCGAGACAGCCCGGAAAGGCCACCGGCTCGCCGCATTGATCGACCACCTGCGCCGATTGATCGCTAGCGTGGCCATACGACCAGAAGGTGTGTGCGTCGAGCTGCACCGTGTCGCTCTCGCCCACTGGCAGCCCGACGTCGAGCCGGTCGATCACCCACTCGGCGCGGCCGTCCCAAAAGTCATCGAGCGTAGGCGGCGCGTCCGCATGGGCGGCGGTCAGCAGCACGCCCACCCCTGCCGCCGCTAGCCAGCGGCGCATTCTAGTAGGCCCCTTTACGGCTTAGCACGTGCGGCACAGTCATCAACAAGAGTTGCACGTCGAACGGCAGCGACCAATTTTCGATGTAGTAGATGTCCATCAGCACCATCTCGTCAAACGGGATGTGGCTGCGCCCGCTCACCTGCCAGAGGCCGGTCATGCCCGGGATCGTATCGAGGCGCTGGCGATGCCAGTCTTGATATAGTTCTACCTCGTCTGGCGTGGGCGGGCGCGGCCCGACGAGGCTCATCTCGCCGCGGATGACGTTGAACAGGTTCGGCAGCTCGTCGAGGCTGGTGCGGCGCAAAAAGTGCCCGATGCGCGTCACCCGCGGGTCGTTGGGCAGCTTCATGTGGCGCGGGTCCAGGTGGTTGTACTGTTTCATGAGGGCTGCGCGCATTGCGTCCGCTTCCGGGATCATCGAGCGGAACTTGACCATCTTGAAGGGGCGACCGTTTTCGCCCAGGCGCGTCTGGCGGTAGAAAATCGGCCCCGGGCCTTCCAGCCGAATGGCCAGCGCCACCGCCGCCATGACCAGCAGCCACAGCGGGGCGCTCACCGTCACCAGCAGCAGGTCGAGCGCGCGCTTGTAGAGGCGCGACGTTGAGGTGAGCCGATGGCCGCCCGTCAGCCCCAGCAGCGGGATGCCGTCGAGGTTTTCGACCTGCACGCGGCGCATGTTCAATTGGTAGATGTCGGGCACGATGCGCACCTCCACGCCGACGCGTTGCGCGGCCCGCGCAAGGTGCATCACAAAGTCGTAGTGCCGCCACGGCAGCGTGATGATAACGATGTCGGGGCGGTGGGCTGTCAACGCCTCACGCAGGTCCTCTGGTCGTCCCAAGTAGGGCACGCGCCCGAGGCGCTGCGTGTCGTCTTGCGCCTCGGTGGCCAGCGTGGGCGGGGCGTCGTCGAGGTAGCCCAACACCTCCAGCCCATAATCGCGCCGCGAGATGAGCGTGCCGAGAACGCTCTTGCCTGTCTCGCCCATACCCACGATCAAGACGCGC
>DAOUBS010000034.1:0-10113 GCA_034432435.1 Anaerolineae bacterium | reverse complement strand
ATCGTGACATCCTTTGCATTAGAACGGACTTTCTTCGCTTATTAGTATAAGACGGAACGAGAATCAACGTCAACGCACCCTGCGTTAGACTTGCATTGGACTTCGCCTATTCCTCATTGTGAGTCGTTGGAACTCTCAAAAACCCAAAACCGCAACAACCTCCTCAGTGCGCCTAGCTCGCAGCATGCGCATGAGCGTTCAGAGCAAGCGCTCGGCCTGTGCGGCCTTACCAGGGGTGGCTGCCCAGCAGTCAACGGCCTTACCCTGTGTTAACCTGATGAGCTGATATGGGGATGTCATCATGAACTTATGAGATAATGATTGTTTTATCATAAAAATTAGACAAAATCTTTACACTTTTTTAATTTAAATTGTTGTAGCATGAAGATAACTGAAGATTAAGAGAATGAGGTCAATCATGGTTGATATACAGCAGCTTCCCCAAGTAGTTACTTACCCCCACGGCACGCAACGCTACTGGATTGAGAACAACACGATCGCTGTTCTGGTCATCGCGGGGGGCTCTGCAGCTGAAATGAACGAAGCGGCACAAGCCACTTATGACTTGATTCACGAGTCCCCATACCCCGGCAACCTCTTTGTAATCGCTCATGCTGAGAACTTGCGCAACCTCACCCCCGCCGCGCGCAAGACGGCCGCCGAATTTTACGCGGAACTGCCCAAGACGGTGCACGTGTCGTCTGCCATTGTCCTGCGCGACTCGCTCATGCAAAACCTGCTTGGCCTTTTCCTCACTGGTCTGCGCCGCATCATCAAGATGGAGCTGAACTATCGCACCTTCCGCGACGAAGCCAGCGCGCTGGCGTGGCTGCAGACATTGCGGCAAGATGTCTCTCAATCGGCCTGAAGCGCGCTAGTTGCAAAGCCCGCTGTTTGTAAAGAAAATATTAACAACATGCTGCAGCAAACTATCTTTATTTTTGAGATAGTTTGCTAATATAATCATATTATCTGTTCCATTGATTTGCAGAGACGGCATGATGTCAATCTTACCGTGGGCTGTGCAGGAAAAAATTTATCCATACGGAACTCGCATCTTTTGGTACGGTGACGCGGGCGTTGCAGGTTTTGTGCCGCCCGACAAGCAAGCTCCGAGCTTTATTGAGGAGTCGAAACAAGCGCTGCGCGAGCTAATCGCCCAAGCGCCAGACCCATGTCAAGTCTACATCGTCTTTCACTTTCAGAACTTGTCTTCGCTTAGCCCGCGCCTGCGGCAGACGGCGCTAGACATCGTCTCAGCTTTATCGCCTAACCAAACGTTGAGCGCGGCCATCCTGCTGCAGAACAATCTAATGTTCAACGTAATCACCGTCTTCACGGCGACTTTACGCCGCCAGTTTGGAGGTCGCTTCGAGTATTCTCTGTTCAAGGATGAGGTGGCAGCGCTGAAGTGGCTTCAGCAAATACAAGCCACCAACAGCACCTAAGTCGATTAGTCGATCAGCGTCCACACGCGGTCAGGGATGGTCGCGCCGTCTGAGGCCACGTCGGCACGGACGAGCGTCAGCGGGTCGTACAGCCCGATGTTGAATTGAACTGGCGCATCACCCGCGAACTCGGCGCGATTGAACGTGGCTTGCAGTGTGATTTGCTCGCCAGCGCGCCACTGGTGGATCGGCAGCCGTCCGTCAAACGGCTGAAAGTCGCGCTGTGCCACCAGTTGGCCGTTTTGCAGGCCGTGCACGAACACAGTGTAGGCCGTCGTTTGTTCAGCCAGCACGCGCCACGTCAAGCGCACGTCGATCTCGTCGCCACGCTCCACCACAGAGGCGCTTTCTAGCAGCAGCCCATCGGCGAACCTCGCGCCCTGCGGCACGGCGTCTGGTTGTGGGGTGGGCATAGCGCTCAGTGGGATGCGCGCCCGCCCCGCCAGCGCCAGCGTTTCGCTCAGGCGTTCGCCCTGCGTCACCGGTTCATAATGGTAGTATGGCAAGCTGTAGACCCCGATCAACGCTTGATACGCGCCCTCTGGCGCACCCTCGTAGAGCGTGACGTACTGCGTCACGGGGACGACCTCGCCCACCTGCCAGCGCGGCGACGGGTAAACGAAGCGCAGCAGCCAAATCGTCTCAGGGTTGCCCTCAGCGCTGCGCGCGTAGCTGACAGGCTGAAGGCGCATGAAGTAATCCGTCGGCGTTGGTGCGGTGACGCGCCAGTAGGTCGTCACCGGGAAGCGCTGCCCGGGCTGGATGTCAGCAGGCATGTCCACTGCCAGCAGCTCTAGCGCGTCGCCAAAACGGACGACGGGGCCACTCGTGGGCGGCTCTGCCAGCGGGAAATCTGCGGCGGTGACGTGCAAGAGCCGCACAGTTTCATGTTGAGATGCAATACTGTCGATGGGTTGCCCCTCATCAAGCGATCGCTGATAGAGCGCTTCGCTCTGCGGCCAGCGCAGCGGCGGCAGCACGTAGACCGCTGCCCCTTGAACGAGAACGTACTGCACGGGGTGATCGATCGGCGGGAAGTCGAAGAAGCCCGGAACGGGCATCACGAGCGTGCCATCTGGCAGTGGCCCGCCCGCCCACAGACGTCCCTCGTAGCCTTGCGCAAACAGCAGCGCGGCCACGCTCGCGTGGTTGACCGTGTCAAGCGGCAGGTAGAAGGCTTGATCGGGCTGCGCTTTGATCCACGTCACGACCTCGGTCAGGCCGTAGTGAAAGGCTGAGTTCAGGCTCTGCCAGTGGTTGGGGTCGCCTAGCCAGATGGGGTCATCGTTGAACTTGTAGCGGATGGCCTCCCACGTCGTGGCGAAGTGGACGACAGCGAAGATCGCCACCGCGGCCAGCGCTGTCGTCACGTGCTGCCACCGCAGCGGCAGGCGCTCTACAACGCTGACGAGGCCGAACGCGATCAACGCCATCGTGAAGGGGTAATGTCCGATCTGGCGCAGTGGCTGCCATGGCTCTTGGGTGATGGCCGCTGCCCACGCCACGCTGAGCGCCGTCAGCGTCAGGCTCAGCAGGCGCACACTGCCGAGCGAGCGCAGCGCGCCAACCAGCAGCAGCGGCGCGCTCCACAGGGGGAACAGCGGCAGCGTCCCGACGCCGTAGAGCATTGGGCCGACGCTGTGCTGTGGGATGAACCACGCCGCGAGGGTGTCTAGATAGGCGCGCAGCAGCGCGCTGTCGCCGACCCCTGAGGTGGGCACGTGGCTCGTGCGCACTTGCAGCGTGTCCGGCGCGCCCAGCATGACTAGCCCCCACAGCCCAAGCGGGGCGCCCAGCCCCAGTGCGAAGGCTGCCAAGCCGCGGCACGGCCAGCGCCGCAGCGTCAGCAGGACAATCGCCCCTAGCGCAGGCAGGAAGAAGAACCCACCCAGATAGAAGACCGCTGCCCAGCCGCCTACGAAGCCCGCCGCCCCCAGCGCCCACGTGCGCCGCTTATCCAGCCCATGCCACAGCAGCGCCACGCTCAAGGCGGCGAACAGCGGCACGTAGTTCGCGCGGTACATCTGACGCGCGATGAGCGTCGCTGCGGGCATGGCCGCGATCAGCACAACCGCCAGCAGGGCGATCCAACGGCGGTGATCGTGCTGGCGGAACACCGCTTGGCACAGCGCTGCTGTCGCTGCCACGGTCAGCAGGCCGACGAAGGCCGTCAGCAAGCGCGAGTGGAATGTATCCGCTGGTAGGATGAGCATCCAGAGCGCGCGCGGGATGAGGTGGAACGGCTCAGTGGAGCCTTCGCCGAGGTAGAACGCCGCCCAGCGCCCTTCTAACAGGTGCAGCGCCCGCAACACCTTGAACGACTCATCGGCGTGTTGACCGGGCGGCCATGTGTCAAGGTGGATGAGCCGCAGCGCGAACGCGCCGCACAGCAGCGCGACCATGACAGCCAGATAGCGACGGTGAGACAGCGGCAGAGTCATATGGTGGACGGTTTCTTACCTGTAAAGCGACGCCATGTTAGCACATCGAGGATAGCATGTCAGTAGGGGCAAGGCGCGCCACGCCTGTGCAGGTGGTCAGCTGTCTGGCGGCGTCAGACCTCTCGTTCAAGCTCGCTCTCATCGTCGTCGGAACTTGGCGTGACGGGGCTGAGGAAGTGACGGGCGTTGTGAAACGCCCACGCCAGCGCAAAAAAACCTGTGCTGGCCAGCACGATCGCCGCGCCTGAGGCGACGTTGGCGTAAAACGAGGCGTATAGCCCGATCACGCCCGACGACACCGCAATCACCGCCGCGATGGCCATCATCCGCCACAGGCGCACGGTCAGCATCGAGGCCGCCGCCGCGGGTGTGATGAGCAGCGCCGTCGTCATCACCACGCCCACCAGTTGAATGCTGCTCACGACGGTGAAGGCCAGCAGCACCAGCAGCAGGTAACGCAGGCGCGCCGTGCGCAGCCCGATCACCTCAGCGTGGGTCGGGTCGAACGAGGTGAGTTCAAGCTCTTTGTGGAAGAGTGCCAGCGTCAGCAGCACCCCGCCTGTGATGACCGCAATCATCTGGAGGTCGCTCACCGTCACGCCTAACACGTTGCCGAAGAGGATGTGCGTGAAGTCTCGAAACGAGCGCGTCGTGCTCATCAGCAGCACGCCGAACGCGAACATGCCGGTAAAGACAACGCCGATGGCTGTGTCCTCGCGGATGGCCTGCCGCCGCGACAGCCAGCCGATGCCCAGCGCGGTGGCGAGGCCGGCGGCCAGCGCCCCCACTTGCAGGTTGGCTTGGTTCAAATAGGCGATGACGACGCCGGGCAGAATCGTGTGCGCCAGCGCGTCGCCGATGAAAGCCATGCGCCGCAGTACGACGTACACGCCGATGCTCGCGCAGGCCAGCCCCACCAACACCGCCGCCATGAGCGCCGTCTGCATGAACTGGAAGCGAAACGGCGCAGTCAGCCAATCAATCAGTTCGTTCATAGGTCGATGAGTTCTGGCGCTGGTGTGGGTTGGGCGGTCAACGAGCGTTGACGGTTCAGGCTCAGCGTCAAGTCGAACTCGTTGGCCAGCGTGCTTAGCTCGTGGGTGGCCATCACGATGGTCTTGCCACGGCGGTTGAGGTCGTACAGCACCTGTGTGATGACGTCGCGGGTTTTGACGTCCACTGCGTTGAGCGGCTCATCCAGCAGCAGCAGGTCGGCGTCTTGGGCCAGCGCCCGCGCGAGCATCGCCCGCTGCTGCTGCCCACCGGAAAGCTGCCCGATCTGCCGCTGGCTCAAATCCGTCAGGCCGAGCTGGTCGATCACGTCGTCTACAATCTGCCAGTCTTGGCGCGAGGGGCGGCGGAACCAGCCCATGTGCACGTAGCGCCCCGTCATCACCAGCTTACGCAGCGTGATCGGGAAACGCCAGTCGATGTCGCTGCGCTGCGGCAGGTAGGCCACGCGATGATGGCACGCGCCGGGCGGGTTGCCGTAAATCAAAATGCTGCCCGATTGGATCGGCAGCAAGCCAGCGATGGCCTTCAGCAGGGTTGATTTGCCTGCGCCGTTGTGGCCGATCAGCGCGGCGCGCGCGCCAATCGGCACAGTGAAGGTCACATGCTTGAGCGCCAATTGGCGCGTGTCAGTGTAGGCCACACACAGATCGTGTACGTCCAGCGCCGGCGCGCCCGGAACAGGGTCTTTGTGTACCCGACTGCCGTATGACCACATCTTGCTCTCACTAACCAGCCAACGCCTCAACGATGATGTCGATATTGTAGCGCATCATGCTTAGATATGTCTCGGCTCCGCTGCCGGCTGGCCCCAGCCCGTGCGTGAAGAGCGGCGGCGCGACGATCACGTTCGCCTCGCTGGCGATGCGCTCCATCAGCGCGCTGTTGCCGACGTTCTCGACGAAGATCGCCGGCACGCCCGCCGCGCGAATTTCGTCGATCACCGTGGCGATCTGCCCGGCGGCTGGCTCGGCGGCGGTCGTCACGGAGGCCAGCGGCGTGTCGAGCAGGGTGAAGCCGTAGTCGCGGGCGAAGTAGGCGAACAGCTCATGCGTCGCCACCAGCACGCGGTTCTGCTCAGGGATGCGCGCCACCTGCTCGGTGATGTAGGCGTCCAGCGCTTCCAACTCGGCGATGTAAGCGGCGGCGTTGGCCTCGTATTCGGCGGCGTGAGCTGGGTCAGCCGCCACCAGCGCGTCGCGGATGTTTTGCGCGAAGATCATCACGTTGCGCGGGGCCAACCACGTGTGCGGGTCAAACTCGCCGTGGGCATGGTCATGATTGTGGGCATCCTCCAACTCGCTGACGGCTGTCACGCCAAACACGGCCATCGAGAAGGGCTTGCCACCCACCAAGACGCGCCCATCGGTAACGGTCATCGTCTCGAGGTCAACCGCGCGGATGTCGCCGGGCAGCGGCTCGCTCACGTAGGCCATGTGGCCGTTGGTGACAAAGGCCGGGCGCGGCGCAGGCCGACCACTGGCGGGCGCGAGGAAGGGATCCACCACCTGTACCGTGCCCTCAATCTCGCCGCTGGCGATGTCGATCACGTGCAGGTTGCCGTCCATTGTCAGTGCGACGGCCTTTGACGGGTCTTCGCCGTGGTATTGGAAGCTCCAAATGCGCTGGCCTGCGTCGAGGATCACCTCAGACGTGCCGGCGGCAGGGTCGATGCGCACGAGGGCGTTGCGCCCGTAGTTGCCCAACAGGAACTGCGCGCCCTCCATGTAGTAGAGCGTGCCCGTGCGCAGGTCAGGGTTGGCGGTTGGGTTGGCGATCTTGCGGCTGACGAAGGCCTCGCCATCGCGTTCAAGAATCAAGATCCCGTCCGCACAGCCGAAGGCCACCGCGTCGTGGTCAAAGGCGGCCTCGCCGTGCAAGCCCGGGCACTCTGGGAAGCTCTGGAGGATTTCGCCTTCCATGTTCATCACGTCCACGCCGATAGGCAGGCTAGAGCGAGTGTCCTCCATGTTCGGGCTGGAGATTAACACGACGTCCTCCAGCGGGACGGCCACGCCGTGGTGTGCCCGTGCAGTCGCCAGCGTCACCAGCGGGGCATTGGCGTCGAACAGGTAGTCATTGGTGAAGACGCTGGCTGTGCCGTCGCCGTCGTTGAAGATGGCCACCATGCCATGATGGTTGACGAAGTGGATGGGGGTGCTGCCGGCGATGTCCACGCCAAGCATCGACGGGCGGTCAAACTCAGCGTGGAAGTGATCATCGTGCGGAACCATCGAGACGCCGCTGAAGACAACGTTCGTCATGTTGCCGCGCTGCTGAACAGCGAAGGCGTACTGCCCGTTCTCAGAAGCGTAAACGCGCGCCGGTGAACCGACCTCAAACGTGGCGATGACCGTGTTATCGCGCAGGTCGATCACGTGCAGCTTGCCCGTCTCAAAGTCGCTGACGATCAGGCGCGTGCCGATCATGGCGTCACCTTCCATGAAGCCGCCGTGCCCGTGGTCGTGGCTGCCGTGATCGTGCCCGTGGTCGTGGCTGCCCATGTATTCGAGCACGTCTACGCCATTGCTGACGGGCACGCGCACCGCCTGCGAGCCAGATGACTCATAGAGCGAGTCGAGCCACGGCTCTAGCTCAAGGCCGTTCTCGAACAGGATGTCCGCCTCGGCCAGCGCGATCAAATCTTGTGGGGTCGGTTCGTAGACGTGCGGGTCGCCCTCGCCCGGCACGAGCACCGTCAGAGCGACATTCTTGCCGCCGATGACGCTCACCACGTCGCCGATGATGCTGTAGGTGGCAACGACCTTGAGCATTTCGCCGTGGCTGTGTGCGCGCACGCTGACGCCGATGAGCAGGGCGCTCATCAGCACGCTGATCAAAATTCGTCTTAACATTACTGGTCTCTCCTTGAATTATATTGTGTGGTCGTTTTGCAAAACGGTATTTTTATTGATACCAAGTATCATTAACGCTTACAAGGGTGGTTTGATAAATGGGTAGTGAGAGGGGGGACGCGATGCTCCTCTCACTAGCCTGAGCATGCGATCCGTTCAGTGCTCGGCGCGATGCCGAGTGCTTGAGCGCTCGGCATGTGCTTCGCTATGTCTGCTTCGTTCTGGGTTAGTTCATCAAACTGTTTCAACGCTCGGCGCAACAGAAAGGCCCCAACACGATCATTCAGCACTGTTTTTGATGAGCGTTGATGAAGCATGTTTGAGATTTTCGAAAAATTAAATTAGAATCAATGAGATTCATTCTGTTGTCAAACAATTAAGCATTACACTGTGTTAAAAAGCAGGTTTAATCGTGTTGATAAAATCTGTTATGCTAGTATCATATCGAGAGAAAATCCCTGTAGATGAAAGTCACGTCAAACTTGCTAAAGCGCTACGGCCCCTATCAAGCGACTGAAATGCTCGATGGAACCGCGGACACGGCGCTCTATCACGCTATGCACACCACCTCTGGAAGAGTGGTGCTGCTGCGTGTGCTGTCTGTTCGCGGCCCGTTGACGGATGCTTCAGTGCAGCGTTCGATTGCGCAGTGTGTTGAGGGGATAGAACTGCTCGCTCAGATCAAACATCCGAATCTGCTTCCAGTGCTCGACTACGGGGTGGACGGCAAGTACATCTACATGGCTTACGCCAACATGGGCGGCCAGCGCCTCGCTGAGATCCTCTACGGCACACACGACGTTCAGCTAGCGGCCGGTGCGCCGCTGGCGCGGCTGCCCTCGTTAGGGGAGACAACGCGCCTGCTGCAAGAGGTGGGCGCAGCCCTGCAAACCGTCCACAACGCTGGACATGTCCACGGACAGCTAGAGCCGCACAGCCTCTTCATTGAAGGGCATACAGCCTTCGTCGCTGATGTCGGCTTGCTGCGCTTGCAGAAGTACATCTTCCAGCTTGAGATGACCAGTTCCTTCAGCATGACGCGCTACACTGCGCCTGAGGTTTGGCAGGCCGATCGCGCCATCGCCGCCAGCGATCAATACGCGCTGGCCTGCCTCGCCTATGAGTTAGTGACGGGGCTAGCCCCCTTCGAAAGCCCGACGATCCTCGGCCTGATGAACGCCCACCTGAACGACATACCCCAACCGCCGCACCAAGCTCGCCCTGACTTGAACCTGCCATCTGAATTGACGTATGTCTTCTGGCAAGCATTAGCCAAAAAGCCAGAAGATCGGTTCCAGTCCGTAAGGGCGTTCGTGGACGCCTTCGCGCTGACTATGCGCGGGCGTGATGAGGGGCCAAAGTTGTTCGTATGACGTGCGGGCACGGTGTGCCGTGTTCGTAGAGAACCTGCACACGTTCGGCGTGACGCCCGTCGTGGCGATCAACGCCTTCCTCACCGCTCACGAGGTCGCCGCGGTGAAGCGCATCGCCGAGGAAGCCAGGGCCTACGGCGTGGCGCTGGCTGAAAATTAGGCCAAAGGCGGCGCAGGCGTTGCCGGGCTGGCCGAACTAGTCGTCAGCGCTTGCGAGGCGTCCAACGACTTCCGCCAGTTTAAGGCTGACAGCCTCGGCGAGTCACCGGCGGCGCAGCGTGTCGACATCGACGCACAGGAGCGCATCGTCGGCCTGTTCTAGCGCGCGCAGCAGTGGTATGGTGAAGGCGGTTCACTTACCCCGCAAACGACTATGAACAAACATCTGCTGCTCATCACTTACACGATCTACCCACCCGAGGCCGAGCTAGAGGACATCGTGCGCACCCTCGAACGCGCCGACAGCTACGAGATCGACGAAACGGCATGGCTGGTCTACACCGAGGACAGCGCCCGTTGGTGGTACAGCAACCTAGAGCGCTTCTTGTTTGAAGACGACGAGCTGAGCGTCTTCCAGATCGACGTGCATGACCTCGTCAGCGACCCGGGGATGGAACAGGACTTGAAGGACTGGCTGCGGGCGCGCGGCCTGATCTAGCGCAGGGCCTCCTCCCTCACCCCCCTTTGCGCGGCGGAGAAGGGGGCAAGTCGGTTTTCGGTCACAGGCAGGCTAGCTCGAGCAGGGAGCGACGGTTAGAACGGCTCACGGCACACCCCGCCGCAGGTTAGGTTGATGAGTTCCCCCGTTTCGCTCAGCATGAGGATGATGTCCCCCGATTCTTGTGCAAGTTTCAATCCCCCGAAGGGGAAAAGGCTGGTTGCAACGCGAGATTGCAAGATTTACCAACATTTTAGAATCATGTTTCAATCCCCCGAAGGGGAAAAGGCTGGTTGCAACGCGCATCGTTTGTGGCACGTCCTAGCG
>DAOUBS010000033.1:0-3151 GCA_034432435.1 Anaerolineae bacterium | reverse complement strand
ATCGCGGCGGTCTCCTCGCTGCTGGCCGTCACGTGGACGACTAGATGCCCGATCCCCCACCCGATCTTCTCTTCGCCCGGCTTGGCATAGGGGTCGTCGGCCTGTGGGTCAACTGGCGGGAAGGTGATGTCGGCGTCTGTCAGCCCGTCGAGGTAGCTGAGCAAGCGGTCGATGCTCTCGTTGGTGGCCGCGCGCAGATCATCAACGGTGTACTGAGCGGCGATGTCGATCAGCTTCTTCTCGCCGCGCTCCACCGGCCCGAAGTCGATACGCATGAGATGCTCCTTGTGGTGTGTGTGAATGAAGTTCTGAGGAATGGATGCGGCGCTGGCGTCAATGCTTACGCGCCGCATCCCTCTACTGCCAGTTTTCTAAGGTCGATTTTACCACGTTCAGGAAGCCATCGGCGTAGGCTCCATCGGCGATGCGGTGGTCAAACGTCAGCGAGAAGTAAGCACACGAGCGGATGGCGATGGCGTCATCGCGCACCTTGACGCGCTTTTCAACCGCGCCGACCCCTAAGATGGCTACCTGCGGCTGATTGATGATCGGCGTGGCGAAAAGCGAGCCGCTCACGCCGTGGTTGGTGAGGGTGAACGTGCCGCCTGCCACGTCGTCGGGCTTGAGCTGGCCGCTGCGCGCGCGCTTCACCAGCCCCTCAATCTGCCGCGCGAGGCCGATCAAGTTGTAGTCCTGCGCGTTCTTCAAGACGGGGACGATCAAACCGTCATCGGTGGCGGTGGCGATGCCCACGTTGATCACTTTGTAGGCGAGGATGCCGTCCTCCGTCCAGCGGGCGTTAAGCAGGGGGTAGCGCTCAAGGCCGCGCGCAATCGCTGTGACGAAGTAGGCGGTGAGCGTCAGGCGCACGCCCTGCGCCTCGAACGTCTGCCGCTCGCGCTCACGATGGGCGACGACGGGCGTCAGATCAACCTCAAAGACGGTTGTCACGTGGGGGGACGTGCGCTTGCTATCTACCATGTGCTGGGCGATGCGGCGGCGCATGGCGGTGATGGCGACGATCTCATGCGGCAGCCCCTCCGAGACGGGAACAGCCGCAGCAGGCGGCGGGGGAGCCGGCTTCCCCACAGGCGGCGGGGGGGGCGACGCAGTCTTCAGCTCATAGTCGCTGGTGGATTTGAACAGGTCACCACTGCCCGGCTGCTCCCACGGCGGCAGATCAGCCGGGGCAGGCGCGGCCTGCCGCTGGAGGTAAGCCTCAACGTCCTTCTTGGTGATGCGACCGTCGCGCCCTGTGCCTGTGATGCGGCTGAGGTCAAGCTGATGCTCGCGCGCCATGCGGGCGACGACTGGCGTGATGTGCGGGCTGCCATCGGCGGCGCTGCTGAGGGCTGGGGCCGGCGGGGCAGTTACAGGCGCCGCCGCGGGCGGCGCTGGGGCGGCAGACCCCTCTGCGGCGATGACGGCCAGCGTTACCCCCGCGTTGACGGTCGTCCCCTCAGGGACGAGGATCTGCCGCAGCACGCCGCGCGCGGGCGAGGGGATCTCGGTATCGACCTTGTCGGTGCTGACGCGCACGATGCTCTCGTACTCTTCCACGAAGTCGCCGGGCTGCTTCAGCCACTCGGCGACGGTTCCTTCCACGACGCTCTCGCCGAGCTGGGGCATAATGATGGGAGTTTCCATACGTCCTCCTCTAGTAGGCTGCCAAGTCGCGGATAGCGTGGGCGATTTTTTCCGGGTTGGGCATGAAGAACTCCTGCATGCTGTGGGCGAAAGGCACGCCGGGCACGTCTGGCCCGGCCAGGCGGCGGATCGGGCCATCCATGTGTTCGAAGGCGTGTTCTGCCAGCAGCGCAGCGATCTCCGAGCCGAAGCCGCCCGTGAGGTTGTCCTCGTAGACGATGAGCGCTTTGCCCGTCTTGCGGTACGAGGCGAGCACGGTCTCACGGTCGAGCGGCAGCAGCGTCCGCAGGTCGATCACCTCGGCGTGGATGCCGTCCTGCTCGCGCACTATATCGGCGGCAATGGTGGCGTAGTGTGCCATCATGCCGTAGGCGTAAACCGTCAGATCGTCGCCTTCACGGGCGATGCGCGCCGGGCCAATCGGCACGAGGTACTCGCCGTCGGGCACGTCGCCGCGGATCGAGCGGTAGCCCTTCTTGGCCTCGAAGAAGAGCACGGGGTTTGGGTCGCGCACGGCAGCCTTGAGCAGCCCTTTGGCATCGTGCGGGGTGGAGGGGATCACCACTTTGAGGCCGGGCACGTGGGCGAAGAACGCCTCCACGCTCTGGCTGTGGTAGAGGCCGCCGCCCACCCCGCCGCCGTAGGGCGCGCGGATCACCAGCGGGACGTTCCACACGCCGTTGCTGCGGTAGTAGAAGCGCGCCGCCTCGCCCACGATCTGGTTGAAGGCCGGGAAGATATAGTCAGCAAACTGGATCTCACAGATCGGGCGCAGGCCGACGACCGCCGCGCCGATGCCGACGCCGACGATGCTCAGCTCGGCCAGCGGCGAATCGATCACGCGCTGCGGGCCGTACTTCTCGATTAGCCCCATCGTGGCGCGGAACACGCCGCCGCGCACGCCCACATCCTCGCCGGTGATGAACACGCGCTCATCGCGGGCGAGTTCCTCGTCCATCGCGGCGGTGATCGCCTGGATCAGTGTCATCTCGGTCATGGGGTGTCCTCCGTCGCATAAACTGCGCCCAAAGCGTCCTCGGGGGCGGGGTCCGGGGCGGCCAACGTGTCGCGTAGGGCAGCGTCCACCTCGGCGCGGGCTTGGGCGTCGATGGTGTTGAGGTCGTCTTGGCGCAGCAGGCCGCGCTCCATCAGTACGTGAGCGAAGCGCAGAATCGGATCTTTGCGCTTCCACTCCTCGACTTCCTCGCGGGTGCGGTAACTGCGGTCGTCGTCGTCGCTGCTGTGAGGGACGGGGCGGTACGTCTTGGCCTCGACGAGCGTCGCGCCCTCGCCGCGGTAGGCGCGTTCGACTGCCGCGCGCATTGCGTCGTAGCTGGCCAGCACGTCGTTGCCGTCGAACACCACGCCTGGCACGCCGAACGCCGGCGCGCGATCCGCCACGTTGGGCAGGGCGCTCTGTTGGTTGTAGGGCACGCTGATGGCGTAGTGGTTGTTCTGGACGAGGCAGATGAACGGCAGCCGATGCACCCCGGCCCAGTTCATC
>DAOUBS010000032.1:0-9636 GCA_034432435.1 Anaerolineae bacterium | reverse complement strand
GATCGTTTAAAGCTCCCAACTAACTCCAGCATCAGCATGAACTTGGGCAGCATTTACACACAGACGAGCGTCGAGTGGGCTACATCGCTGGAGAGCGACAGTTTAACCCTAAATAATGAGGTGCAAACAGGTGAGGCCCTGCATCGTGTGGTGCGCCATCTTGACTTGCTGCGAGAACGGCTTGGCATTCAAACGAAAGCACGTGTTGTCTCAGAGAACAACTTTCCGATGGGCGCTGGGATTGCATCGTCGGCATCGTCGTTCGCAGCGCTGACTGTTGCGGCGGTCAAGGCCGCACAGATAGACATATCGGAGCGCGAATTGACTACTCTAGCGCGCATTGGGTCAGGATCTGCCGCTCGCTCGATTCCAGCCGGTTTTGTCGAATGGCACAAGGGTGACAGTCACGAGACATCCTATGCTGAGACGATTTTCGCGCCCGATCACTGGGATTTGGTGGATGTGGTCGCTGTAGTCAGCACACACCACAAGCGAACAGGGTCTGAGGCCGGGCATCCTACTGCTCGGACGAGCGTCGTCCAATCGGCTCGTGTGGCAGACGCGGAACGCCGCGTGTCAATATGCCGACACGCGCTGAGCACACGCGACTTCGACGAGTTAGCAGCCGTCGTTGAGCTGGATAGCAACCTCATGCACGCGGTGATGATGACCAGCCAGCCCCCGCTTTTTTACTGGGAACCCACCAGTGTACAGATCATGAAAGACGTGCAGGCGTGGCGTGCCGCAGGGCTGCCAGTTTGCTACACCTTAGACGCTGGGCCAAATGTTCACTGCCTTTGTGAATCCAGTGTAGTTGATGAGTTGGTAACGCGTTTGCGGCAGAATGATGGTATCTTAGACATCAAGCAGACAAGTGTCGGTGGTGGTGCGGTGGTGCTCGATTCAGCGTGATTCCCATCACTATCCGACAGGATAGAGGTATAGCGAATGGAACTGAGTTCACTGATAGGGATTCTGTACGCAGTTGTTGCGTTCGGGCTTGTGTTAATCCCCGCGATTATCATTCACGAGCTAGGGCATTTCTTCGCTGCACGTGCCGTTGGCATCAACGTTCTGGAGTTCGGCATTGGGTTTCCGCCTAAAATTGTTCGCTTATTCCGCTGGCGCGAAACAGACTTTACTTTGAACTGGATCCCTCTAGGCGGATTTGTCAGGCCGCTGGGCGAGGACATGATCGGCCCAGTTGAAGAAAAATCTTCTGAGGAAAAAGCGAAAAATGACGGCGCTGAGGAGATCATCAACGAGCGTGAAGAACTCATTGCGCGCGGCGTGCCACCAGAGAAGTTGAAATCAGTGAACGAAGCGCGCCCCATTCAGCGGATTGTGTTCATGGCGGCTGGGGCGTTCGCCAATTTTGCATCTGCGTTTGTCTTTCTGGTGATTGTGGCACTGCTCGGCTTGCCAGAGTTCTTGGGCGCACGAGTGCAGATTTTGCAGTTAAGCCCCGATAGCGCGGAGGCAACCGCAGGGATGCAGCGTCAGGACGCAATCGAGCAGGTCAACGGCCAGTACTTCGCAAGCATGGAGGCGTTTGCTGAGCTGTATGCTGCTGCAACTGAGCCTTTAGAGCTTCAGATGCGCAGCTTCGAGACCCAAGACCCCTACACCGTGGTTGTTCGTCCTACAGCCGAGAACCGACCCGAGATCATCATACTCGGCGTGGCGGATGGGTCGCCAGCACATGGGAATCTGTTTGCGGAAGACATCATCACTCAGATCGGCGGTCAAGCGTTCCCACCCGGAACCCCTGCATCAGAGCATCTGATGCGTTACATCGCAGAAAACGCTGGGCGCGAAATCACGCTGACGGTTCGGCGTAACGACCAACTGATTGATGTAAAAGTGGTTCCACTGGTTGATCCTCCTGCAGGGCAGGGGCGGTTGGGCGTCGCAATTGCTAACGTCGTCAACACCGGCAGTATGCTGATCACGCTTGCCAACCCCCAAACAACACTCGTTCCGCAGCCGTTTGATCTGTCGGTCGCTTATGCGTTTAACCAGATGAAGTTCGTCTTTAATCAGATCATCTCACTGCCCGGGCTGTTGATTCAGGGGCGGATTGATCCTGAACTAGCGCGGCCTGTTAGCATTGTGGGCATCAGTCAGATTGGCGGGCGGTTCTTACAGCAGAGCGTGGATGAAGGACGTCCGGGGATCATCTTAGAGTTCATCGCGCTGGTGAGCATCTTCCTCGGCATCACGAATTTGCTGCCGATCCCACCGCTGGATGGCGGACGCATTGTGTTCGTGTTGGTTGAGATGGTGCGCGGCAAACCAGTTCCAGTTGAGATTGAGCTGACTGTTTACAAGATCGGCCTTTTCTTCCTCTTGGCGCTTGGTATTCTTATCATCTTCTGGGACATACTCCGTCCAATTCAAATCCCTTAGGAGTGGGACAGGTTTATGACGCAGTACGCATTCGATGATGAACCCTTGGAGGAACGTCCAACCTTCGAACAGGCGCTCCAAGCCTTGCGAGAAGGCAATGAGCCTGAAGACGCGGAGGTTTTGGTCTATGGGCTTTCTGATCTAAGTGACAACCAAGTTGAAAGCCTGATGCCCGTTTGGCGTTCTTTGGACGCCGACTATCGTCATCTGATCATGCAGATGCTCACTGATGAAGTGCAGTCGAACTATGAATTGAGCTACGATCAACTTGCGCTGCAAGGCCTGAAGGATGCTGACGAGCGTACTCGCAGGACTAGCGTCGAGCTACTTATCACGAGTGAAGACCCACGACACATTCAGCTGCTGCTGCATCACGCGGCAAATGATGATGCGCTTCTCGTAAGAGTAGACGCTTTGCGCGGCATTGCCACCTTCTGTAGAGATGGGGGGTATGAATCCCTCAGCCAATCGCAACTGAGCCAAATACAAGCGCTGGCGCAAGAACGAGTGAGTTCTCATATTGAAGCAGAAGAATACGGAGCGGCGCTTGAGCTGCTTGCATCGATAGATGCTGCAAGCACACAGTTGATTCGAGAGGCCTATCAAAGCGGTGACGCGGGGTTAAAGTCAAGCGCATTGGTTGCGATGGGCTACACCGCAGATGCTGACGAATGGCGCGATATTGTCCTTCACGAGTTGAAGCAAGGCAGTGAGCAAGTGCTTCTGGAGGCCATTCGGGCCTCTGGCGCGCTCGAGTTGACAGAAGCCGTGCCAGCGCTTGTGCGCCTGCTTGATGACGAGACTGTAGACGCGCGCGAGACGATTATATGGTCTTTGGGCGAAATCGGCGGGAAGGAATCTATGCGGGTTCTTACAGCGTTGGCAGAGGCCGCTGAAGAAAATGAGGACGATGATCTACTTGAGAAGATCGAGGACGCGCTGGCGAATGCATCGCTTGCAGATGGCAGAGATTTCTTCAGCTTGTTGTAACACGCCGCTCCAATCAGGAGCACACCCCGGTGCTGTCCGGGGTGTGTTTGTTTTTACAAGCCAAAGATTTGTGTCATCTTCATACCAAGTCCCATGTCTGTTACTTTGAGCTTGCCCATCATAAACGCTTGCATGGGGTTTACGCTGCCGTTGACAAGCGCGTAGAAGTCATCCGCGCTGGAGCGAACGGTCATCTGAGGATTCTCTGCGGCGCCCTCGCCTGTGATACAAGTGCCATTGGCAATCTGAACCCAGAACAAGCCACCGTTATCCCCGCTAAGATCAAATTGAATGGTGGCGTTGAGATCACCTGCTTTGTCGGCCTGAAAACGCTCGACCATGCGAGGAAAGATCTCTCTAATCTCTTCATTGGTTGCCATGCTCTTTGTCCTCCGTTATTCAAACGAATGTTAGATTCTGCTGTAAGGATACACCATTGACCAATAGATCACCACAATTCTAGACTGTATTTTATGAATGCTCAAAGAGAAATGAAAATTAACCTTCCGTGGGTTCATCTGCTGGGGCTGGCCCTTGTCATATGGATACTTTCGGCCTGCAACCCCAACCCACCAAGAATTGTCATTGTTACGTCAACACCTGAACCGCTTACTGGTGCAGTGACGATGACAGGCCAAGGGGCTCCACCAACGGTCGTATCTGATGCGGTGAGCACACCGCCTCAATCAGGAACACGTAGCGCCCCTGAACAGCACATCGTCCAGCGTGGGGAAAGCTTATCGTTGATTGCACAACAGTACGGAACGACCGTACAAACGCTCGCCGCGTTGAACAACATCGCCGATCCCAATCGAATTGAGGTTGGGCAGGTGATTTTGCTGCCCAGCGAAACAACTGTGCTGGCCCCGAATGTGACAATCTTGCCTGATGCGCGATTCGTCCGCGGGCCAGAAAGCATCGTTTTCGACACGTTCGCTTACGTGGCGCAGCAGCCGGGGTTGATCCGCACTGCCACCGACACGGTCACCACTAACGCAGCCAACGGCGCTGGCTTTGAAGAGACGCTCAGCGGGGCTGAGGTCATCGAACGGGTGGCAGTTGAATACAGCATCGATCCCCGTCTGCTGATTACCGTCCTAGAGTACCGTGCCAGATGGGTAAGCCAAGCTGCTGTGCCCATTGACCGTATCCCTTTTCCCATCATCAGCGCGATTGAGAGCGGCGGCTTCAACCGAGTAGGTCTATATCGACAGCTTGCTTACGCCGCCAACGAGCTGAACCGCGGCTACTATGCGTTCAAGACGCGCGGCTTGCGCGTGATTGAGTTCAGAGACGGCACGCGCATGCAGCTCTCGACGGATTTGAACCCTGCCACAGTGGGCATCATGTATTTCTTGAGTCGACAGGCGGATTATGCCTCTTGGCTGGAGGAAATACGCAGCATGAGCTTCTTGGCGATCTACCGGTCGCTTTTTGGCGATCCGTTCATCACACCACTTTCCCCGCCTGTGCCCAGTGGTTTAGAACAGCCGCCCCTTCAACTCCCGTTTGCGCAGGGTGAAGTATGGCTCTACACCGGGGGTCCGCATGGCGGCTGGGGAAGCGGGAGTGCGTGGTCTGCGCTTGATTTTGCGCCCCCGGATGAGCGTTTGCCAGGATCAACGCTGTGTTACATCAGCGTTACGCCAGTTCGGGCAGTAGCCAATGGGGTTATCGCTCGCAGTGGAGATGGGACAGTCGTGCTTGATCTAGATGGTGACGGAGACGAGCGCACAGGCTGGACGATTTTGTATCTTCACGTAGCAGATACGATCACAGCGGGCAGCACAGTACAAGTGGGTGACATTATCGGCTACCCCTCCTGTGCCGGGGGATTTTCAACGGCGACACACTTACACATTGGTCGCCGGTACAATGGTGAGTGGTTGGCGGCTGACTGCTCAGCATGTCTGCCGCCGATGCGGTATGACAACTTTACGATGAGCAGTTGGAGAGCAGAGGGGATCTCTGGCCAAGAATATCAGGGATTCCTCCGACGTGGCGATCAGCTCCAGACCGCCGAACAAGGCAGAATGACCACAGTGAACCGGATTTCTTGGTAGATGAAGCGCATCAGCCTTTTTGCATTGATGGTTGGGATCACTGTCAGTTTTTGGGGTCAGTCGCGCCAAGCAGTTGAAGCTCAGCAGCCCAGCGCTACGCCCGTGCGCGTGACCATCGCAACTTCTACGCCAGTATCGACAGCCCAGCAATTAGCAACGGCCACCTTCACGTGGACGCCGACCCCTCCTGCAGCAACCCAACTGGAGGCGCTAGAAGAAGCCGGCGAGGTGAACGTTCGCTCTCTGCCGGATCCATCTTCCCAGCGGCTGGGGGTGATTCGCGCGGGCGAGCAGTACGTGGTGCGTGGTCGGTACTTCAGTTGGTATTTGTTCGATTTCCCAGCTTCACCCACCGGAACAGGGTGGGTGTTTGGCCAGCTTGTGCGCATCATCGGCGATGAAAGTACAATCCTTGAAAATAATCCGTACGCCGTGCCGACTTCAGCCGCGGACGCGCAAGCAGAAGCAACGCTGTCCGCTTTGTTAGAACTGCCGGGCGGGGACGCCACAGCGACGGCGGCTAGTCGAATCATCGTTCTGCCGACTTCAACAGTCGATTTCACGCAGGCAATGCCCGTAGAAGCGGAGAGACGGCCAACGTTTACACCGCCGGCTGAGTTCAACCCGCGCATTATGCCTACAGCTACGCCTGCTGATGCACGAGGTCTAGCAGCAGCCATTTCCTCGGTAGGGCAGGCGGGGACAGCGCCCATCCTCCCAATAGCAGGGCTGGCAACTGTAGGCCTGATCGGTTTCGTGATCGCCCTTCTGCGCAGATAAAAAAGCGGCTTCCAGTGTTGGATGCCGCGCCGAGTGCTTGCTTTAGTAGCTGCTGCAACTGCTGCAGCCGCCCCCAGAAGATGCACCTGCCCCGTCCTTCGACTTGAAGGACGTGCCACAGCCGCAGCTTGAAACGGCATTCGGGTTGTCGATGCGGAAACCACCGCCGATCAAGCTGTCTACGAAGTCAATCACAGCGCCCCGCAAGTAGATCAGGCTCGTCGGATCAATGACGACACGCACACCGTCAAATTGCACGACTTGATCGTATTCTTGCGGGGTGGGGTCGAATGACATGCCATATTGCAACCCAGAGCAGCCGCCACCTGTGACGAAAACGCGCAGCGCGTGGTTGGGGATGTTGCGCTGCTGAAGCAGCCCTTGAATCACGGTCAGCGCGGCTGGTGTGACCGTAATGATCTGCTCGTCTGTGGTGACTGCGTTCGTTTGCTTTTCGTGGTCGAGAATATCCATTTGGGTGTCTCCTTAGCTAGCCTGTTCAATCATATCATCATTGAGCATCTAGGGCAATAAAATTGATCGATATTTTAATTACTCTCAATGGGAATCAAGTAAGAGCAGGATCTATCGCCTTGAGCCATATGGCGAACGAGACGAGGAACCACCCCAAGCAAGTTGGCCATCAACGCCATGTCCATCCGACATAATGTGGAGCCATCACGATCTGTGCGATGGTATGGACAGCTATAGGTGTGCAAAAGATACCCCTCTGAGGATAATTCCCAACTGGCGTCATACCCCAGTTGATTGAGATATGCCACGACTTGCTCTAGGCGCTCTGGCATCGTCGTGCTTGTGACGACTGCCGCTTGTGCGAGGCGGACGCCCAACCCCTCAAAGATCACGTTTGCTTGCTTTTCGGGCAGGGTTTGCTTCACTTGTTCGATGAGTCCTTCCGCGATCAAGCGGAAATTATTGGGGAATAAGCTTTCCCCCTGCGGTGTTAGGCGGTAGATAAGCTGCGGCCTTCCGGGGGTCGAACGAACTAATGGGGTACTTGTCACAAGGCCTTCGCTCAGCAGTCGTGCCAAATGATGCCGTACGGTAACGTGGGTAATGGGGCCGCGTGTCTCGCGCAGATGGGCAACAATCTGATCAACAGAGGAGGAACCTTGTGTTTTGAGAAAAGACAAAATCTGGGAACGTGTCTCTTGCATAAGCGACGCTCAATTAATCATACTATCATTCAGTCTAGACAGTAAGACAACCATTGTCAAACGTTCTTGCTAAGTGTTAGCATTCAAAATCGTCTCGGATGTTATTTCAAGGACTATCAAGTTGACCCTCACGGTAGCTTTTCAGGGAATCAGCGGCGCGTACTCTGAGCAAGCGCTACGCAGCCATTTTGGTGATAATCTGTGCGTTTTGCCGTGTGAGAGCTTCGATAGTTTGTTTGACGCTCTGCAGTCAGGACGGGCACAGTATGGCGTACTGCCAGTCGAGAACTCTGTCGCTGGGGCAGTAGCAGGGGCATACGAGCTTCTGCTTGAATACGATTTCCGCATTCAAGCTGACATTATTCTGCACGTACACCATCAACTGTTAGGCGTGCCGGGGACGCGACTGAGCGATGTTCAGTTTGTGCGCTCGCATCCACAAGCGCTAGCGCAGTGTGAGCGCTACTTGAGACGCCACAACATCAAGCCGATTCCGTGGTATGACACCGCCGGCTCGGCAGCAGATTTGGCACGCGAGTGCCCACCGCACACGGCAGCTATCGCAAGCCGCTTAGCCGCTGAGCTGTATCATTTGGACATCCTTGAAGCTGACATTGAGGACATGCCTTTCAATTTCACGCGGTTCTTCGTGCTCGGTCATGAAGATCCTGTAAAGGGCGCTTATAATAAAACCTCAATTGTATTCGCCACGCGCAACCGGCCTGCAGCCTTGTATGAGTGCATCGGCGAGTTTTCGACGCGCGGCCTCAACATCACCAAGTTAGAGTCGCGTCCGCGGCGCAATCGTCCGTGGGAACCGGTGTTCTATCTGGACTTTGAAGGCTACTGGCAGGATGAAGTCTGCCAAGAGGCGCTTCTTAAACTGTTGCAGCGGGCATCATTCGTGAAGATACTGGGGTCATACCCGGCAGCATCCACCAACACAATAGGCATGTAGATGAGCAAGCTGAAAGTCGCAATTCTCGGCGCTTCTGGCGCAGTCGGTCAGAGATTTATCCAACTGCTGGAGCATCATCCGTGGTTCGAAGTGGGCGAGGTGGTTGGCAAAACAAGCGCGGGCAAACGCTATGGCGAGGCGACCCATTGGATATTGAACGGCAGTCCGCCTGAGAACGTTGCCAAGATGATCGTGAAACCACTTGGTGAAGAGCTAGACTCGGCGCTTGTTTTCTCTGCTTTGCCAAAAGAAGCGGCTTTGGAGATAGAAGAACCGCTCGCAGCAAAAGGCCACGTGGTTGCAACGAACGCATCTGCCCATCGCATGAGCGCTGACGTTCCGCTGCTGCTGCCAGAGGTGAACGCCGACCACGTGGGACTCATTGACGTTCAGCGGCGCAATCGTGGCTGGTCAACGGGCGCATTGGTGGCCAACTCTAACTGTACGGTGATGCCTGTGGTGATGTCGCTTGCGCCGCTGATGCCGTTTGATGTGGACAAAGTCCTCATGGTCAGCCAGCAAGCGGTCAGCGGCGCGGGGTATCCGGGCGTGCCATCGCTGGACATCATCGACAACATCGTCCCCTATGTTCCGGGTGACGAGGACAAGATGGAAGCCGAGAGCCGCAAGATGCTCGGTATATTCGATGGAGGGTCGATTATGATGGCCCCATTTGATGCGAGTGCGACGTGCACACGTGTGCCTGTGGTGGATGGCCACACGGTGATCATCTCGGTTAACTTGAAGTCGAGCCCCTCATTGGATGATGTGATCGCAGCGTGGCAGGCGTACCGTGCAGTGGACGTCGTGGCCCAGCTTCCCAGCAGTCCGCAGCCTGTTTTGCATTACTGCCCACAAATTGACCGTCCTCAACCACGCCGCGATCGTGACGCGGGCAGCGGCATGGCTACCTCTATCGGGCGCTTACGGATGTGCCCCGTGCTGGGATACAAATATGTTACACTGTCGCACAACACGATTCGGGGTGCTGCGGGTTCTAGTATATTGAACGCCGAGCTGCTGGCGGTAAAAGGCTACATCAGTGGGTTCAGCGTCTAGTAGGTTCATCGTTTGACAGAGCCGCGCCTATTTGATAAGCAGGCTACAAGACAAGGAAGGTGATCGTAATGCGTGTTTTTATCGCAGGGATTGATGGGTATCTCGGCTGGGCGCTTGCACAGTATATGACTGCGCGCGGCCATGTGGTTGCAGGGGGGGTTCTAATGGTGCGCCGCGGGTGGGTAGCCGAGATGCGAAG
>DAOUBS010000031.1:0-10915 GCA_034432435.1 Anaerolineae bacterium | reverse complement strand
GGCGACCAGCGCGTGTGGTGGCTCGCCCCCACGCGCACGTTGGCCTCGCAGGTGTGGCGCGACCTTAAGCGCCACCTCGACCAGCGCGATGACCTCGCCATCGACGTGAGCGAGCGCCATGTGGAGTTCGACGCGGGCGGCTGGCTCGACATTCGCAGCGCCCACACGCCGGACTATCTGCGCGGGGCCGGGCTGGACTTCGCGGTAATGGACGAGGCCGCCTTCATGAAGCCCAACGTCTGGCCAGAGGTCGTGCGACCGATGCTGCTTGACCGGCGCGGCGGCGCGCTGTTCATCAGCACACCCAACGGCCACAACTGGTTCTACGACGTCTATCGCCACGCGCTAGACGCGCCCGACTGGGCGGCCTTCCACTATCCCACTAGCAGCAGCCCGCTGATCAACCCCGCCGACTTGGCCGCCATCCGCGCCTCGACGATTGAGCGCGTCTGGCTGCAAGAGTACGAGGCCGAGTTCATCGACAGCAGCGGGCAGGTCTTCCGTGGGGTGCGCGAGGCGGCCACCGCCCCGCTTGCCCCGCCGAAGCGCGCCGTGCACGCTGTTGCAGGCGTCGATTGGGGGCGCGAGGGCGATTACACGGTGATCGTCGTGCTGGACGCTGAGACGCACACGATGCTGGCCCTCGACCGCTTCCATCAAGTGGGGTGGGAGCTTCAGCGCGACCGCCTGCGCGCCGTGTGTGAGCGTTGGAACGTGCAGGCTGTGCTGGCGGAGGCCAACAGCATTGGCAGCGTCAACATCGAAGCGTTGGAGCGCGACGGCCTGCCGGTTGCGCCCTTCACGATGACTGGTCGCAGCAAGCCGCCGCTGATCGAAGCGCTGGCGCTGGCGATTGAAACGCGGCAGGTGCGCTTGCTGCCGGATGAGGTGCTGCTGCACGAGCTGCTTGCCTACCGCGCGCGCCGCAGCCCGAGCGGCCTGTGGCAGTACAGCGCGCCGAGCGGCGGCCACGATGACTGCGTGATCGCGCTGGCGCTGGCGTGGCGTGCTGCCCAACAGCCCACCCTGCGCGTCGACTTCGCGTGACGCTTACCGCTGCGCGGGCGGGGCGCACGAATCGCGGATGATGAGTTCCACCGGGTAGATGATCTCTTGCTGCGGGGTGGTCACGTCGCCGTTGACGCGCTGGATGAGCAGGCTGGCCGCCTCATAGCCCAGCGTGTAGGGTTCTTGCAGCGCCACCGTCATGAACGGCCTGCGGTAGAAGTCGTAGGGCAGATCGTCAAAGCTGACGACGGACATATCCTCTGGAACACGCAGGCCGTGCTCGTCCAGCGCCTTGAGCACGCCGGTGGCGATGAAGTTGTTGCCGGCGAACAGCGCGGTTGGCCGCGTGGCCGCGCTGCGCAGGGCGGCACAAGTGGCGTGGTAGCCGGTCTCGTGCTGGTAGCCCCCGTGGTGGATCAAGCAGTCATCGCGCGCAATCCCCGCCTCTTCCAGCGCCATCAAGTAGCCCTCTAAGCGTTCGCGCCCAGTAGACACCACCATCGGCGCGGTGATAATGGCGATGCGCTCATGCCCCAGCTCGATCAAGTGCTTAGTGAGCAGATACGCGCCCGTGACTGAGTCGCTGCGGACGCTGTCCGCTTGGACGTTGGGCAGCACGCGGTCGATGAGCACGTAGGGCACGCCCTGCTTGTCGATGCGGGCGATGCTGGCGCGGTCGTCGCCAGTGGGGGCGAGCAGGAAGCCGTCGATCTGCTTCTGAAGCAGCACCGTCACATAGTCGGCGAATTTGTCCTGCTTTTCGTCGGTGTTGCACAGGATGATGTTCAGCCCGTGGTGGCTGCTGGCGTCCTCTGCGCCGCGGGTGACGGTCGTCCAGAACGGGTTGGTGATGTCCGAGACGAGCATCGCCAGCATGTTGGTCTTCTTGGTGCGCAGGCTGCGCGAGATGCTGTTGGGCACGTAGTGCAGCGTGTCGATGGCCGACTGCACGCGCTCGCGCGTTTCAGGGCTGATGTAGCTGGTGTTGTTGATGACCCGCGAGACGGTGATCGGCGCGACGCCCGCCAAACGCGCCACGTCGCGGATAGTGGGCTGACGTCCGAGGCCTGCGCTGCTGTCAGAAGGAAGTGGGTTCAAGAGCGGTCTCATTTCTCAGCGCGTTTCATCAGTGGATGAAAGGGTGAACAGCATCTTAGGTATGACCTGTTTGATTTAACCTCAGATGAAAAACAGTCGAAATCACTCGTAAGGATTTGACACCATTTTGCAAAACTCGCTATAATCGATTGTATGGTACCGATACCATATCTGCCACCCCCATCTTTCCTCCGGGTGGGGGCGGCAGGATGGTAGGTAGCGCCTCATGTGTATCGTAGAATGAGGAGGTGCAATCGCTCAAAGTAGAGACGAGAGAGACCGTTCCATCTATCTATATCGGCATTACTTGTTTTTTAGGGAGATTGTTGAGATGAGAAAACTTAGAGGGGTGCTTAGCGCCGTGGTAGGCGCTGCTGTCGTCGCCAATGCGTTGACGTTCGCCGTTGCCCAAGACAAGCCCTATGCGGGCGTCGTGATCGACGTGCTGACCTTCACCGGCCCACAAATCGCCGAGCCGCTCCAGCGCCGCGCGCCGGACTTCGCCGAGCTGACTGGCGCGACGATCAACGTCGTCACCGTGCCGTTTGGTGACCTGTACCAGACCATCCTCACCGACCAAGCCACCGGCACGAACAGCTATGAGGCGTTTGTCTTCGCCCCGCAGTGGATGGTGGACTACATCGTGCCTGGCTACCTTGAAGACCTGACCGACTACGTGGCCAACGACCCTGACCTACAATGGGACGACGTGGCGCAGTTCTTCCGCGAGTTCAGCTCGACCTATCAAGGGCGCATCTTCACCATCCCGCTTGATGGCGACTTCCACATGGTCTACTTCCGTTCGGACGTGCTGGAGGCCGCTGGCTTGCAGCCGCCCACCACGTGGGACGAATACCTTGCCGTGGCTGAGGCCGTCCACGGGACGGATATGAACGGCGACGGCGAACCCGACTTCGGCTCGTGCATCGCCAAAGCGCGCGGCGAGCAAGGCTACTGGTGGATCCACTCCATCGCTAGCCCCTTCCTGCAGACGCAGGGCACGTCTCAAGGTGTCTTCTTCGACACCGAGACGTTCGACCCGCTGGTGAACAACGCCGGCTTCCTCCGCGCGCTGGAGATCTACAAGGCGACCAACGCTTTCGGCCCGCCCAATGAGCTGAACATCGGTGTGGGCGACACGCGCAGCCTCTTCAGCGCTGGCCGCTGCGCCCTCACGCTTGACTGGGGCGACATCGGCCCGCTTTCGGTCGATCCGGAAATCTCGGTTGTCAAGGACAAGGTCGGCGCAGTGATCACCCCCGGCACGACGGAGGTGCTTGATCGCGCGACAGGCGAACTCGTCCCGTGCGATGACATGACCTGCCCGTTCGCTATCAACGGCGTCAACCACGCCCCGTTTGCGGCCTTCGGCGGTTGGTCGGGCGGCGTGAGCGCCGCAGCAGACCCGCTGGTGAAGGAAGCTGCCTATGCCTTCTTCAGCTACATGGCGCAGCCGGCCCAAGCCAACGTGGACGTGACCATCGGGCGCACCGGCTTCAACCCCTACCGCCTCTCGCAATTTGCTGACCTGACGCCGTGGCTTGAAGGCGGCTTCAGCGAAGAAGGCGCGCGCAACTACCTCGGCGCGATTGAGGCTAGCCTTGCCAGCCCCAACTTCGTGCTTGACCTACGCATTCCGCAGAACCAGCGCTATCAGCAGGTCGTCCTCGACGAAGTGCTCAGCCGCTTCTTGGCCGGCGAGCTGACCGCCGAAGAAGCCGCGGAGGAGATCTTCATGCGTTGGAACGAACTCTCGGATGAAATTGGGCGCGAGGCGCAGTTTGAGGCCTACCTCGGCACGATCGGCGCGCAGTAACCACTCAACAGTTCAGGGTGAGGCGGAAGCCTCACCCTTCTTTGATCTACCCCTCGTCTGATTGCACGGAGATCAACATGCTGGCTAACGCACAAGACCCCGGCAAAGTGAAGGCCCTGCCCGCGACGCAGCCCACGCTGCTGATGCGCCTGCAAGCGGACAACGTCGCGCGGATGGTCTTCCTGCTGCCGTCGGTGCTGCTCGTGCTCTTCTTGGCGGTGTTCCCGCTGCTGGCGTCCTTATATTTGTCCGTCTCGCGCATTCAGCTAGTGCGCGGCGGTTTCAACGTCGAGTTTATCGGCCTGCGCAACTTTGAACGCCTGCTCAGCGGCAGCGAGCAGCGGCGCTTCTTGGGCCGCTTTACTGAGTTCAACCCAGAGCACTGGCTCGTGTTGGGCGCAGTTGTGCTCGTCATGGTGCTCATGCTCATCAACTACGTCCGCAGCCCGCGCTTCAAGTGGACGGGCATCCCCGTCCGTCTGGTGGCAATTGCCTTCGGCGCGGCCATCACCTATCTGCTGCTGGGGACGCTGACCGGCCGCGGCCTGCCCGGCACGTTGGTCGTCACGATGATCTTTGTGTTCGCGGGGGTCACGCTGCAATATCTGCTGGGGCTGGGCTTAGCCATGCTGCTAACGCAGGAACTGCCCGGCAAGCGCTTCTTTCGCATCGTCTTTTTGCTGCCGATGATGATCACCCCGGTCGGGATTGCCTTCCTCTTCCGCATGATGACCGACACGCTGCAAGGGCCGCTCGCGCCGCTGTGGACGCTGGCGGGGCTGCGCAACTTCAGTTGGGTCGAGACAGCCGAGGGCGCGCGGCTGGCCGTCGTCATCGGCGACACGTGGCAGTGGACGCCGTTCATGTTCATCATCCTGCTGGCGGCGCTGGAAGGCGTCTCGCGCGAGACGATTGAGGCCGCCCTCGTCGACGGCGCCAACCGCGTTCAATTGTTCTTCCACATCATCCTGCCGGAGATTCTGCCCGTCAGCATCACGCTCATCCTCATCCGCATCATCGAGTCGTTCAAAATCATCGACATGCCGCAGGTGCTGACGCGCGGCGGCCCCGGCACGGCCACCGAGCCAGTCAGCCTGCACGCCTACAACATCTGGAAAGCAGGCGATTGGGGCGGCAGCGCGGCGCTCTCCTACCTGCTGTTGATCGTCGTTACGTTCGTCGCGCTGGTGTTCATGAACAGCGTGCGCCGCCGCGTGCTGGAATGGGTCTAGGGGGAGGCCGCGCTATGGTGAAACGCTTCTTTGCCACGTCTAGCCCGGTTGCGCCCTCGCCGGCGTGGCGCATCTTCTCTTACGTGCTGCTGATCTTCTGGGCGGTGGTCGTGCTCTTCCCGCTGTATTGGCTGGTGATCACGTCGTTCAAGCTGCCGATTGACGTGAGCCAAGGCCCCAAATACCTCCCGTTTGTGGACTTTCAACCCTCGCTGCACGCATGGGAGTACATCCTGTTCGATCAAGGCGTGACGGTCACCCGCCCGTACAGCAACACGATCATCGTCGGCATCTGGAGCGCGCTCGTCTCGCTCATCATCGGGTCGCTCGCCTCGTATGGGCTGACGCGCTTTACGTATCGCCCCAAGCCAGCGCTGGTGGGTGTCTTCCTCGCGCTGGCGATTGGCGCGCTGGCCGCCGTCATCGCGGGCGTGCCGCCGCTGGTGGCGGTGGCAGCGGCGATCGTGCTGTTCTTCTTGATCGCGCAGACCATCGGGCGGCGCTTCAAAGGCACGCTGACCAACAACGACATCGCCTTCTGGCTCATCTCACAGCGCATGCTGCCGCCGGTGGCGGTCGTCATCCCGATCTACCTCGTCTATCAGCAGCTTGGGCTGCTCAACACCCACGCCGCGTTGGTCATCACCTACACGACGATCAACCTGCCGCTGGTGATTTGGTTCATGCGCGATTACTTCGCTAGCATCCCATTTGAGCTGGAAGAGAGCGCCTTCATCGACGGCGCGTCGCGCTATCAGGTCTTCTATCGGATCATCCTGCCGCTTTCCATGCCTGGGTTGATCGCCACTTTTTTGATTGTGCTGGTCTTTTCGTGGAACGAGTACATCTTTGCGCTGTTCCTAACCGGCGCAGATACGCAGACCATGCCGATGCTCGTCGTGGCGCAGAACGCCACGCGCGGCCCGCAGTGGTGGAACATCTCGGTGTTGGTGGTGATGATGATCTCCCCGATCATCGTCATGGCGCTGTTCTTAGAGCGCTACATCGCTAAGGGGATTTTAGTGGGCGCGGTGAAGGGGTAACCGCGCTGTGCCCAAGCGAGGGCCGCACACAGGAGCCACACATGAAGCAGTTCATCCTTGCCCACGATCTGGGCACGACTGGCAATAAGGCCACGCTTTACGACCGTGACGGTCAGTTAGTCGGCAGCACCTTCCACGCCTACGACACCGAGTATGCCCACACCGGCTGGGCGGAGCAAAACCCCGATGACTGGTGGCGGGCAGTGTGCGGCTCCACGCGCGAGCTGCTCATGCGCACGGCCATCCGCCCCGACGAGGTGGCCTGCATCGCCTTCAGCGGGCAGATGCAAGGGGTGGTGGCGCTCAAAGCAGACGGAACGCCGCTGCGCTCGGCGATCATCTGGGCGGATCAGCGCGCCGTGGAGCAGACCCGCCGCCTAAGCGAGCGCATCCCCCCGTCTGACGTCTATCGCATCACCGGCCACCGCCTGAGCGTGGCCTACTCGCTGCCCAAGATCCTGTGGATCCGCGACCATCAGCCCGATCTCTTCGCTGCCGCCCACAAGTTCACCCACGCCAAAGACGCCATTATCGCCCGCCTGACTGGCGAATTCGTCACCGAGCCGTCGGACGCCAGCGGGATGAACCTCTACGACCTCGAGCGCGGCGAGTGGTCTGGGCGCATCCTCGAGGCCGCCGAGCTGGACAGCGCCAAGCTGCCGCGGCTGGTGCGCTCGGTCGATGTGGTGGGTGGGGTACTGCCGCGCGCAGCGGAAGAGGTGGGCGTGCCCGCGGGCACGCCGGTGGTGGCCGGCGGCGGCGACGGGGCGTGCGCCTCAGTCGGCGCGGGGTCGGTCAGCGCAGGGGTGACGTACAGCTACGTCGGCTCCTCGGCGTGGATCGCCAACGCGACGACGGCCCCCGTCTACGACCCGACAGAGCGCACCTTCACCTTTGGCCACGTGGTGCCCGGCCTCTTCATCCCGATGGGGACGATGCAAGCCGCGGGCGCGTCGTATCAGTGGGCGCGCGACCAGCTGGCCGGTCTAGAGCGGCAGGCGGCGCAGGCGTTGGGCGTCAGCCCCTATGCGCTGATGAACACCGTCGCGGAAGGCTCGCCCGCGGGGGCCAACGGGCTGCTCTTCCTGCCGTACCTGCTGGGCGAGCGCGCCCCGCGCTGGAACCCGAACGCCCGTGCGGCGTTCCTTGGCTTGACGATCCGCCACACCCACGCCGACATGCTGCGCGCCGTCATGGAGGGCGTGGCCTTCAACCTGCGCGTGATCTTAGAGGCGCTGACAGCGCAGGCCGGCCCCGTCGACGCTGTCCGTGTGATCGGCGGTGGGACGAGCAGCCGCCTGTGGGCGGGCATCATGGCCGACGTCTACGGCGTGCCACTGCACCGGCTGGCCATCTTGGAGGAGGCTACCAGCATGGGCGCGGCGGTCATCGGCGGGGTGGGTGTCGGGCTGTACCCTGATTTCAGCGTCGCCGCGCAGATGAACCCCGTCGCCGACGTGATCGCCCCCGACGCGGCTCATCGCCCACGCTATGACACGCTCTATCAGGCGTTTGAGGCGGCCTATCAGGCGCTGGTTCCTGTGTATGAGACGTTGGCTGCGCTGTAGGGCATGGCGCGCCATGCCCCCGACACGACAACAAGGAGACCTTGACCATGCTCACAACCAAACTGCTGCACCCTGAGATCTTGGGCGCGCTCGGCGCGTCTGGCCACGGCAGCGGCGTGCTGATCGCCGACGGCAACTACCCGTTCATCACCCGCGCCAACCCCGCCGCGAAGCGCGTCTACCTTAACCTGATGCCCGGCCTCGTCACCGTGACGCAGGTGCTGGAGGCGCTCATCAGCGCCATCCCAATTGAGACGGCCCACGTCATGGTGCGCGATGACGGCTCTGAGCCGCCCATCCACGCTGAGTTCAAGGCGATGCTGCCCGGCGTGCCCTTCGAGATGCACACGCGCTTCCCGTTCTACGAGAAGGCGCGCGGCTCAGATGTGTCGCTCGTCATCGCCACCGGCGAGCAGCGCACCTACGCCAACCTGCTGCTGACGATCGGCGTCGTGCAGCCGCCCACCGCCTGAGGTGACGCCGTGCCCACCCCGATCATCATGCCCAAACAGGGCAACACCGTGGAACACGTGCTGCTGGCGCGCTGGCTCAAGCGCGTCGGCGAGCGCGTGCAGGTCGGCGACGTGCTGTGCGAGGTCGAAACGGACAAAGCCGTGATGGAGGTCGAGAGCAGCGCCAGCGGCGTTCTGTTAGAGACGTTCTACCAAGAAGGTGACACCGTGCCGGTCATGACGCAGATCGCGGTGGTGGGTGAGGCAGGCGAGGCGGTGGCCGCGCCCGCGGCGGCCCCGCCAGTGAGCGCTGCGCCGCCCCCTGCGCCTCCGCCCACCGCTGCGCTGACGCCCCCGCCCACCGCTGCGCCGCGCCCTGCCCCCAACGGGGAACTCGTCGGCGTGTCGCCGCGCGCCCGCGCCCTCGCTGCGCAAAAGGGGATCGACCCGGCCACGCTGCGCGGAACTGGCCCCGAAGGCCGCGTGATCGAGCGCGACGTGCTGGCGGCGGCGGGCGCGGCCCCAGCCACGCCCCTAGCACGTGGTCTACTGACCGATCCGACGCTGCAAGCCCCGCCAGAGGGCAGCGGCATCGGCGGGCGCGTCACCGCGCGTGACCTCGTTCCTGTGCCCCCGCCCGTCGCGGAACCTGTCGCTGCCCCCGTGGAACATGAGCCGACGCCTGCGCCCGCCGCCCCCCGCGACGACGTGACGATCATCCCGCTGCGGGGCGTTCGCAAGGTGACGGCCGAGCGGATGCGCGCCTCGCTGCTCAACAGCGCCCAGCTCACGCTCAACGCCAGCGCGGACGCGCGCGCCCTGCAAGCCCTGCGCCAGCGCTGCAAAACCAGCCCGGAGCCGCTCGGCCTGCGAGGCGTGACGATCAACGACCTGCTACTGTTCGCCGTCGCGCGCACGCTGCCCAACCACCCCGACCTCAACGCCACGCTCGACTTGCAGGCGGGCGAGATCACGCAGCACAAGCGCGTGCACCTCGGCATGGCGGTGGACACGCCGCGCGGCCTGCTTGTGCCCGTCATCCGCGACGCGCACACCCTGAGCCTGAAAGCGCTGTCTGATGCCGCCGCCGCGCTGGCCGATAGGGCACAGAGCGGCAAGCTTACGCCCGACGAGATGCAGGGCGGCACGTTCACCGTCAGCAACTTGGGCAGCTTTGGCGTGGAGAGCTTCACGCCAGTCATCAACCCGCCGCAGGTCGCCATCCTCGGCGTGGGGAACGTCAACTTGAAGCCGATCATGGTCGAGGGCGACGTGCAGCACATCCCGCACATTGGCCTCTCGCTGACGGTCGATCATCAGGTGGTGGACGGCGCGCCCGGCGCGCGCTTCCTGCGCGACCTTGCGACCGCCATCGCCCAGATCGACCTGCTGCTAGCGCTGTAGGGACGGGGCTTGCCCTGCCCGTCAACACACCAACGAAGAAGGACAATTCATGACATCAACAGACTGCGACGTAATCATCATCGGGGGCGGGCCGGGCGGCTACGTGGCGGCGGATCGGCTGGGGGTGCGCGGTTTCCGTGTCCTGCTGATCGAGCGCGAGCAGTTGGGCGGCGTGTGCCTGAACCGGGGCTGCATCCCGACGAAGGCGCTGCTGCACGCGGCCAAGCTCTACACGTTGGCGCTCAGCGCCAGCAAGTACGGCGTGGAGATCCGCTCGGCGCGCTTCAACTGGGCGTCGGCGCAGCAGCGCAAGGCCAGCGTCGTCGCCAACCTGCGGGATGGCGTCGCCTACCAGATGAACCGCCGCAGCGTGACCGTCGTCAGCGGCGCGGCGCAGGTGCTGGATCGGCAGACGGTGGAGGTGGACGGGGCACGCTACCGCGGGCAGCATCTCATCCTCGCCACCGGGGCCAGCCCGCACGTCCCCGATCTGCCCGGCGTTGACCTGCCCCACGTCTACACGTCCCACACGATCTTGAGCCTTGAGAAGCTGCCCAAGCACATGGTGGTCATCGGCGGCGGGGCAGTTGCTCTGGGCGTGGCGACTATCTTCGGGCTGGTGGGGGTCAACGTCCACGTGGTGGAGGCTGGCGCGCAGCTCTTGCCCACGCTGGACGCTGAACTCACTACCATGCTGGCGCAGGAGCTGGCCGCGCAGAACATCACCATTCACCTGAACACACAGGCCGTGGCCATCACGCCTAAAGCCGTGCAGTGCCGCAAGCCCGACGGCGGCTTCAGCCTGCCCGCAGAGGTCGTGCTCATCAGTCTTGAGCGCCGCCCCAACGTGGACGGGCTGGGCTTGGAGCGCCTTGACCTCGACTACAGCGACGCCGGCGTGCGCGTGGACGAGCAGATGCGGACGAACGTCCCCAACGTCTACGCGGTGGGCGACGTGACCGGCCTCTCGATGTGGGCGCACAGCGCCGCCCGCATGGGCGAGGTGGCCGCGGCCACCATCGCCGGGCGCAAGGATCGCTTTCGGCTAGCGCACGTGCCGACTGCGGTCTACACCTACCCGGAGATCGCCTCCGTCGGCCTCAGCGAGCAGGCGGCCAAAGCGCAGGGGCTGAACATCAAGACGGCGCGCCTGCCGTTCAACGCCAATGGCCGCTTCATGACCGAGAATGAAGGTCGCCGTGGGCTGTGCAAGGTCGTCGTGGACGCCGACACGCGCGCCCTGCTCGGCGTCCACATGATCGGCGCGACTTGCTCTGAACAGATCTTCGGCGCG
>DAOUBS010000030.1:0-12483 GCA_034432435.1 Anaerolineae bacterium | reverse complement strand
CGAGGATGCTCGCTGCCGCCTCGTTCGAGGTGGTAATGGAGCCATCCGGCGCATGAACAACCACCCCCTCTGAGAGAGACGAAACCACCGAGCGGTAGAGTTCCTCGCTGCGCGCCAACTGCCTGCTCTGAGCGTGATTCAGGACGTTGAACACTGTGATCAGCAGCACGACGATCACGAAAAAAACAAAAAACGAATACACGAACGGCACTGGCACTGCGCGTGTCACAAAAAACCAGACGATCACGCCCACCGCCAGCCCAATCACCAGCATCACTTGCGTCAAGTTGAAGAAAAAATAGGCGAATATGATGGCAACGATCAAAAAATAGAGCGTTTGCATCTGCTCGATGGGGTTGCCCGGCGCGGTCAAAATGGTTGCGAACACCATAAAAAAGAAAACGCCGATTAACGTCCAAGCGCTCACCCAATAGGCATGCGTGCGGCTGAGGGCATACACCACGCTCAAGAGCGCCATCGTGATCAGCGCGATCAAGCGGTTCTCTTGATAGTCCGGCAGCAGCCAGATCCAAATAGGAAACAAGATCGAGCCGCCCACTAAAAGCGCCAGCGAGATGGACGCCAACATACGCGCGCGCTGTCGCTGATCAAGTTGCACGAGCCGCCCCGAAGGTTTCGTGGCCGTCTCCAGTAGATTTTGCAGTTTGACCCACCACATCGATACCCGCACAGGAGACTCCATGAACGAGTTGAATTCTACTTTATTTTAAAGAACATTTAAACAAAATGTTGTTAAGATTTGGCTGAGTCAGCGATAGTCCTCGTCAGCAAATCAGCCACGCGCGGTAAGGAAATCGCCAACGATTCGAAAAACGCGCGCTGAACCGAGCTAAACGGCTGCTGCGTGTTCCACAGCACGAGGAGCGACCGCTCGAGGTTAACGCCCTCAAGTCGCAGGCTCAAGAGTTCTTTACGCGCCACCTCGCGCTCGATCACATAATCCGGCAAGACTGCCACCCCCATCCCGCTGAGCAGCGCGAACTTGATCGCCCCTGGGCTGTCCAGCTCGGCCACAATTTTCAAGCGCGCTGCGGCCTCGCCAAGCGCCGTCTCTAACCATTTACGCGCGCGGCTGCCGGGTTGGCGCGTGATGAACGGCTCTTCAAGCAGTTCGGCCACAGTGACAGACGCGCGCCCGCGCCACGCGTGCGCTGGGTTCACCACAACCCGGTAAGTCACCTGCTGCACAGGATGCGCCCCCAACAGCGGCTCACTGACCTCGCTCGGGTCAGCTTCCACAAAGCCCAAATCATAGCGCCCGCCTAGCACATCACACATGATGTCGAGCGTCAAGGCGGTTTGCAAGTTGACGCTGATGTTGGGGTGCTGCTCGCGGAACTGGTTCAGCCAGCGCGGCAGCAGGTAGACGCTCATGCCGGGCGTCGCGGCCACCGTCAGCGAGCGGTCTTCCAGCGCCTGCACCTGCGCGATGCTGCGCTGGGCCTCGCTCACCAGATCGAGGATGCGCCCTGCGTACTCATACAGCCGTTCGCCCGCTGCGGTGGGCTGGATGCCGCGTGGCGTGCGATGGAACAGCTTGACGCCGAGCGCGGCCTCCAAGTCCTGTATGTGCTGACTGACCACTGACTGCGCCAGATACAACGACTGCGCCGCGCGGTTAAAGCTGCCCTGTTCATACACCGCGCGGAACAACGCCAGCTTGTGGAGTGTAATCATAAGAAGCGCCTATCGCTTTTTACGATAACACTTTATCGCATTCTGGCAATCACTCCAAACCGTTCAACCTATTTATGATAAGCGTTGTTGGTGACCTGAATTGTTAATGAGGATGAAGATGAAGATTGATAAGCAGCGTTGGGATGTATTGGTGATTGGGTCAGGCGCAGCCGGCCTACGTGCAGCGATTGCCGCACACGAGGCCGGCCAGCGCGTTTTGATCGTCGGCAAGAGTGTCAAGCGCGACGCGCACACCGTGCTAGCGGCAGGCGGCATCAACGCCGTGCTGGGCACGCGCGACCCCGAAGACAGCTGGCAGCAGCACTTTGCCGACACCTTCATTGAGAGCTACTACCTCGCCGACCCGCACACAGTCGAGTTGATGGTCAAATATGCGCCACGCGCCATCGAAGAACTCGTCAGCTATGGGATGGCGTTTGCCCGCACCCCTGACGGCAAGATCGACCAGCGTTACTTTGGCGCGCACAAGTACCGCCGCACCTGCTACGTGGGCGATTCCACCGGGCGTGCCGTGCTCTACGCGCTGGCCGACCAAGTCGACAAGCTCAACATCCCTGTGTTGGAGCATCAATATGTGACGCGCCTGCTGATGAACGAAGGGGCATGCGTCGGGGCGTTCGCGTTCAACGTCAAGACAGGCCAGCGCACCGCCTTCATCGCCGATGCGGTCGTGCTGGCGACCGGCGGCCACACTCGCCTCTGGCAGCGCAGCAGCTCACGGCAGGACGAAAACACCGGCGACGGCATGTATCTGGCGCTGCTGGCTGGCGCGGAGCTGTCTGACATGGAGCTGGTGCAGTTCCACCCAACCGGCATGGTCGCGCCCGAGTCGATGCTGGGGACGCTCGTCACCGAGGCGGTGCGCGGCGAAGGCGGTCGCCTCTACAACGCGCTGGGCGAGCGCTTCATGGAGAAGTACGACCCCGAGCGCATGGAGCTTTCCACCCGTGACCGCGTGGCGCTGGCCAACTACACCGAGATCATCGAAGGGCGCGGCGGCCCTAACGGCGGCGTCTTCCTCGACATCAGCCACCGCAGCAAAGAATACATCCTCGAAAAGCTGCCGCGCATGTACCAGCAGTTCATGGACGCGCAAGGCCTCGACATCAGCCAAGCGCCGATGGAAGTCGCGCCGACCGCACACTACAGCATGGGCGGCGTCGTCGTAGAGCCCAAAACACACGCGACGCGCATCCCCGGCCTGTTTGCCGCCGGTGAAGTGACGAGCGGGCTGCACGGCGCGAATCGTCTAGGCGGCAACTCCCTCGCGGAAACAGTCGTCTTTGGCCGTTATGCTGGCGAAGCGGCCGCCGCCTATGCCAACGCCCACCACGGCCAATCGGCCACCGAAGCCACCCTGCGCGCTGCAGACGACGCCCTCGCCGCCTTGATCCACCCCGGCAGCGAGGATGGCCGCACGCTCGAGCGCGACATCCGCACCCTTATGTGGGAGCACTGCGGCGTCGTGCGCGATGAGCAGCGCCTGCTGACCGGGCTGGCCAAGCTGAACGAGCTGCGCGCGCGCGTCGCTCAGATGAACGTCCGCGTTGGTGAAACGCATCACGACCTCGCGCTGGCGATGGACTTGCAAGCGGCGCTCGTCACCTCTGAGGCGACGCTGCGCGGGGCGCTCGAACGGCGCGAGAGCCGCGGCGCGCACCAGCGCTACGATTATCCAAACCTCGACGAGGCGATGACTGTCAACTTCATCATCACGCTCGACGGCGCGCAGCAGCGCGTCACCGCGCGGCCTGTCGCCCCCGTCTCAGATGAGTTGAAGGCCTACCTCGCCCAAGAAGAGCTATCGCTCACCGGGCGTCTGCTAGAGTAAGCACACCCCGTCAAGAGACGCTTACGCGATCAAAAGCCTTCGGTCAAGCAAGTAGACTGAAGGCTTTTTTGGCGCAGGAGCACCTTGAGGATTTACTTAAAGCTATCTTAATAAACCTGTACTATTATCATAACGTTGCATGTCTATTGTTGTTCTGTAAGTAAAACGGATGAAAGCTGAGCACATGACGGCACAAGCCTCACCCGTTGCCTCCACTGGTAACGTCAACTCTCGGTTACACCTGCCCCCAAGATTCAGAGATAACATCGCAGGTTGGGTGTTTGTCTTTCCGGCAGCCTTATTGGTGTTCGTCTTTGGCATTTTCCCGATTGGCTATGCAGCCTACATGAGCCTGTTCAACTGGCGCATCCGGCAGGGCACGTTCTTCTGCGACACTGCGAATGAGGGCCTTGTCGTCGACAGCGTGCAGAACACCCTCTTGTGGATCGGCGGCTGCCTCGAGCAGTACCGTGTGAACATCATCGGCGATTGGGGCGGGATGCTGGTCTTCTGTGCTGGGTTTGTGGCCTTGTACGGAGTCTATCGCCTGTGGACGTGGCCGCGCTGGCCGCGTCAAGACGAGCTGCCCTACTTCCTGCTGCGCTTGGGCGCGATGCTCGCCGGCTTAGCCATCGCGTTTGCGATCATCTCATACGGCTATGAAATGATGTCTGGGGCGCTGCGCCCGCGCGATCGCGACTTCCTCCACGGCTTGCAGATCACCTTCTACTACGCCTTCGGCAGCATCCCGCTTCAGCTTGCGTTTGGGCTGGTGCTCGCCTATGTGCTGCACGGCAAGATACGCGGCAAGCAGCTCTATCGCATGTTGTTCTTCCTGCCCTACGTAACACCGACAGTGGCGGCGGCAGTGGTATTCGGCTTCATCTTCAGCGGGCGTGACACCTCGCTCGCCAACCAAGCGATCACCGCGCTGGGCTTCCCGTTGCAGCGTTGGCTGTCTGAGCCGCGCCCCTTCGTAAACGTCATGTTCGGCTGGAACTTGGAAGGCTTCCTCGCAGGGCCGAGCATGGCGCTAGTGTGCGTGATCCTGCTAGGCATCTGGACGTACACCGGCTACAACGCCATCATCTTCATGGCGGGCCTCGGCAACATCCCCACCGATTTGTATGAAGCGGCCAAAGTCGACGGCGCGAGCGAGTGGCACTTGTTCCGCCACATCACGCTGCCGCTGCTCTCGCCCGTCACGTTCTACCTGTCCGTACTGGGCTTCATCGGCACATTTACGGCGTTCAACACCCTGTTCGTCATGCGAACGCCTGCCTCACAGGGCACGTTAGACACGGCAGCGTTAGTCATCTTCGACACCTTCCAAGAGCAAAACCGCTGGGGGGAAGCCGCTGCCCAAGCCATCGTCCTGATGTTGATCGTCCTCGCCCTCACTCAATTCCAACGCAGCGTGTTTGAAAAGCAGGTGTTCTATGGCTGATAACGTGTTGCAGCGCGCCACCCCAACCTACGCTGAAGCCGCGCACCATCCGCGCGTTCCATGGCAGCGCTATGTAGGCCGAGCGCTGATGTACACCATCCTGACGATTGCCGCCATCGTAGCTATGTTCCCCTTCTTCTGGATGATCTCCACCTCGCTCATGACGCTGGGTGAGACACAGATTCGCAGTTGGCTTCCCACTGTGCCCCAGTGGGGCAACTACGCCCAAGCGTGGGAACAAGCTCAGTTCAGCCGTTACTTCATGAACAGCGTCATCATCACCGCGACGACAATCGCCGGTCTGCTCTACATGTCGATCACCGCCGCCTACGCCTTCGCGCGTATCAACTTCTTCGGAAAGAACGTGCTCTTCACGATGCTGCTCATCACGTTGATGATTCCAGAGGCGGTGACGCTCATCCCCAACTACCTCACTATTAGCGGTCAAATCTTTCCGCTGCCCCTCGTGACGCCCGCAGGGGAGGCGTCGTTCCGCTTGGGCAACAGTTGGATCGACTCGCTGCCTGCCCTGACTGTGCCATTCATGGGCAGCGCTTTCAGTATCTTCTTGCTGCGGCAGTTCTTTGCGCAGATCCCTAACGAGCTGTGGGAGGCCGCCCGCATCGACGGCGCAGGCCACGTGCGCTTCTTGCTGCAAATCGTCCTGCCGATCAGCACTGCGCCGATCATGACCGTCTCACTGCTGACGTTCATCGGCGCGTGGAACGCCTTCCTGTGGCCGTTGATTGTGACGAACGACGACCGCTGGCGGCCAATTACCGTCGGCTTGTACCGCTTCAGCGATGAGGCCGGCACCCAGTTCCACCTGCTGATGGCTGGGGCGCTCATTACCATCCTGCCGATCTTGATCCTGTACTTCTTCACTCAGAAGACCTTCACGGCAGGGATCGCCACCACTGGGCTGAAAGGCTAACGCTCAGTGGGCCTTAACCCTTTTGGTAGTTTCGGCGCGTGTCGCCGTGCTATGCGGGACAACCCGCGAACGATAGTTAACCAAATGGAGGAAAGCATCACATGATTAAGAAGGGGTTTGTAGTCTTAGCTGCTTCACTGGCAGCGCTGTCCGGCGCGGTGTTTGCTCAAGATGATCCGTATGCCAACGTCGACCCGAGCGGCCAGACGGTGGTTTTCTGGCATCAGCACAGCGGCCAGCGTGAAGCGCAGCTTCAGCAGATCGTCGCCAACTTCAACGAAACTAACGAATTCGGCATCACGGTCGAAGCCATCAATCAGGGCAGCTACAACGACATCTACAACCGCATGACGACCAACCTCGCCAGCGGTGAAGCCCTGCCGAGCCTCGTCGTCGCCTATGGCAACCAGTCGGCCACCTACTTCCTGCTGGACGGCGTGATCGACCTCAACCTGCTGGTGAACAGCCCAACGTGGGGCCTGAGCGCTGAAGAACAAGCCGACTTCTTCCCGGCCTTCTTCGAAGCCGACGTCTTCCCGCAGTATGGGGGCGTTCGCCTCGGCTTCCCCCCGAACCGCTCGATGGAGGTGATGTACCACAACAATGACTGGCTGGCCGAGCTGCGCGCAGCGGGCGCGATCTCGTTCGACGGCCCGCCGCAGACGCCCGAGCAGTTCCGTGAGGCCGCCTGCGCCGCCACCGCTAACCCGTTCAGCGGCGCGACCAGTGACACTGCCAACATCGGCTACCAGCTCAGCACCGACGCCTCGCGCTTCGCTAGCTGGACGTTCGCCTTCGGCGGTGACATCTTCGACTACGACACCAACCAGTACACGCTCAACAGCCCCGAAGCCGTAGCTGCCGTCACTTTCCTGAAGGAACTGTTCGACGCGGGCTGCGCCGGCGAGATCTTCGAGCGCTTCGGTGATCAGACCAACTTCGCCAACGGCGTGACGCTCTTCACGGTCGGCTCTAGCTCTGGCCAGCCGTTCTACGCCAGCGCAGTGGAAGCCGGCGCCAAGTTCAACTGGGGCATTTCCGCTGTCCCGCACGTGACTGAGCAGCCCGTCCAGAACATCTACGGCGCGAGCGTTAGCATCCCCGTCACCACCCGTGAGCAGGAACTGGCCGCGTGGCTCTTCGTCAAGTACTACACCTCGCCGGAAGTCCAGCGTGATTGGGCGATCGCCAGCCAGTACTTCCCTGTGCGTCAAAGCGCCGTTGAGCTGATGAGCGACTTCTTGGCCGAGAACACGGTGTACGCCGCCGCCTTCGAGCTGCTAGAGTTCACCAAGCCCGAACCTAGCGTGCCGGGTTATGACCCCGTTCGTGGTGAGATCAGCCGCGTGCTGACGGCCATCGTCACCGGCGCGGACACGCGCGACATCCAGACGATCCTCGACGAGCTGAACGAGTTCGCCAACGAGGAACTGGAATCCGCTTCAAACTTCTAATTCCGTCAAATCGGGGGCGAGGCGTACCTTGCCCCCACATGAGGTTGTTCTGTAGGGGGTTGGCGTGCCAAACTTCTACAATCTGCCTAGATGCAAGTGGGGCGACTCATGAGTCGCCCCTACTCGGTTCCCCCTACTTGTTGGGACTGGTGATTGGCCAATGGGCAGGGGCGCGGCACGCCCTGCCCATTGAATGCCTCAATCAAACGTCACCAACGGCTCAAGCGCTTCCAGCGTGCGCGCGCCGATGCCGGGCACAGCGTCCAGCGCGGCAAGGTCAGCGAATGGGCCATTGGCCTCGCGGTAAGCCACGATTTGAGCGGCCAGCGCAGGCCCGATCCCCGGCAGAGCCGTCAGCTCGTCCACCGTCGCGCGGTTGATCGCCACCGTCTGTGCCGAAGGCAGCGCGGTCGGCAGGCGCGCGCCCTCAGTTTGAGACGGGACGTGCACCTGATCACCATCGCGCAAAATGCCCGCCAAGTTCACCGCGACAAGCTGCGCGTCGCTCGTCAAACCGCCCGCTGAGGTGATTGCGTCTTGAACGCGGCTGCCGTGCGGCAGCGTCACCAGTTGATTGGGGCGGTTCACCGCGCCCGTCACATACACCGTAATCGGCTCGTGAGTTGGCGTTGGGGCCGCAGTGCTCGTAGGCTGCGGCGGCACGATGACGATCTCCACTGGCGCAGGCTGCGTCCCAACCACCACAGCAGCAGCCCCACCGATCACGACGATAAGCACGACCGTCAGCAGCACGAACGTCCAATCTGCCCGCCGAGGCTGCTGCGTCTCGTGTGGGGTCATATTCACTCCAGTTTGTTTTGAATCACTTATCTCTCAAGTATAGCAAATAGCAAACTTTTAGCTCTCAGCATCTTCAAAATCTGAAAGTTTATTTCAATTAATAGAAATTATTTAAAAACAGAATTTGTCAGCATGTAATCGAATTCGGGCTATAATCAGACAATGAAGACAGCGTAAAGTCCAATAAAAAGCCGTGAAAAAGCCGTGGACAGGTTAATTATCCTCTTCAACTTGCTGATGTGTTTGACTGCCGTTGTAACAGCGCTGGTCGTGGCGTTCGTGGCGTGGCCGCGTCGGCACAATCAAACCCTCGGCTGGCTGATCTCGCTGTGCTTCGCCTCTGCTCTGACCATGTTCTTCTACGGGCTTCAAAGCCTCGCGCTCGACGATCTGCCCACCCTCATCACGCTCATCAAGCTGGAATACCTCGGAATAGCCGCGCTGCCCTCGGTCTGGTTAGCGCTGATCCTCACCTTCACAAACCCAACCCTTGCCTTCACCCGCCGCCAGATCGGCTTGCTGATGATCGTGCCCCTCGTAACGCTGCTCTTGGTGTTCACTAACGAATGGCACGGCCTCATCTGGAGAGAAGTATCTTTAACCACGCGCAACGGCATCCCCGTGTTTACCCCGCAGTACGGCGTTGGCTTTTTGGCGACTGCCGCTTACAGCTACATCCTGATCACAATCGGGACGATCTGCTTGATTCGCAGTGAGCGCATCCGCTGGCGTCTGTATCGCAACCAAGTGGCGCTGTTGTTGATCGGCACGCTTTTGCCGTGGCTGCGCAGCGCGCTGCTCGTCTTCGACGACGCCAACCCTTTTGCGGGCATTGCTTTTGATGCGCTGTTCGTGGCGTTTGGGCTTATGGCAATCGGCCTCACGGTGCTGCGAGTGGGGTTGTTCAGCTTTGCCCCTTTCGCCTATCAAATGATCTTCAGCCTGCTGCCGACTGGTGTCGTCTTGCTCGACCGCGACAACTACATTCTCGCAGTGAACCAAGAGGTCATTGATTTCCTCGGGCAGCCTCGCGAGCAGCTCGAAGGCCGGCACGTCGCCGAACTGTTCCCTGAGTTGAATGATTGGGTGCGCCAACTGCCTAGCAGCGAGGAAACTTTAGAAAACCTGCACATCCACGAGCAAACGATACAGGTCAGCACCCTCCCGATTCGCAACGAAGGCGGCCACATCATCGGGACGCTCGTTCAGGTGCGCGATATCACCGGTGAAGTCAACCGCGAGGCCGAACGCCAGCGCGCTGAGCAGATGGCGCGCGTCATCCGCGACATAACGCAGGCGTTCGCCGGCGCGCTCAACACCGATCACGTCATGGAACGCCTACTGGCGACCCTACCCCGCCTCATCGACCACGACGCAGCCAACATCATGCTGTACGACCCCGTGAAACGCACCGCGCGCATTCACTACACCCGCGGCTACAGCGCTGAAGACGACGCATGGCTGCGCCAGCAGATCTTCCCGTTGAGCAACTATCCAACCCTGCAAACGGCTGAGGCGACCAAGAAGCCCGTCATCGTGCCTGAAGTGACCAACTTTGACGGCTGGATAGAACCACAAACCACCAAGCGCATTCGCGGCTATGCATGTGTGCCCATTCTCATTGATGACACCGTGTTCGGCTTCATCAACCTCGACGTGTTCCGCAAGGGGGCGCTCAGCCCAGAGATCGCCAACCGCCTTGAGCTGGCCGCCCAGCAAACCAGCACCGCCTTGCACAACGCACAGATCTACGAGCAAGCCCAGCGCCAAGCAGCGGAACTCAAGCGTCGTGTCGATTCGCTGGAGATCTTGCAGAAGATGGCGTGCGATATCTCCGCCATTGTGGATCGTCAAGAATTGGCGAGCATCGGCCTAGACGCAATGCTGCGTACGGCGCAGACGCGCGGGGGCTGCATCGCCCTAATGCAAAACGAACGCCTTCAAGTCAGCGCCTGCTATGGCAACTACAACTCAGAGGCTTTAGAAACGTTTCTGAACGACCCGCAAGGGCTGCGCGCTCAGCTTGACCAGATCCAACAAATTCACGTAGAGCAAGGCGCGCAGCTCTCCAGTGCGATGTCAGACAGCCAACTGCGGATTACGCTGCCGCTGCGCCGCATCGACGAACATTCAACCTACCTACTGGGCGTCATCCTCATGGAAGATGACAAACCCACCTTACCAGTCTCGGATCGCCTTGAAATGCTCGTCGTGCTGGCAGATCGCCTGAGCGTGGCCATCCAAAACGCCTCGCTCATCGATCAACTCAGCAAGCGCGCCGCACAGCTCGAACACCTCAACGCTCAGCTAGAAGAGCTAGAAGAACTCAAAAGTGAGATGCTGCGTGTGGCCGCCCACGACCTCAAAACGCCGCTCAACGTCGTCCTCAATTACACACACCTCCTGCCGGAGCTGATACGCTCAGGGCAAAACCTCGACGACGTCTACCGCGACATCCGTGAGGCCGGCAAGCGCATGGATCGCATCATCAGCGACTTTCTCTCGCTGGAGCGCATCAGCCGCCTCAGCACGCAAACCACAACACAGGTCTTTGCCGTGCACACGCTGTTCGACAAGCTTCAAGTGGACTACTTCATGCTGGCCCACCGCCATAAGCTGACGATTGAAACCCACATCGAATCGCCCCCGCTGCACGGCGTGGGGGACCCCGTGCTTGTCTATGAGGCGCTGTCAAACTTGGTCTCGAACGCTGTCAAGTACACGCAGGCAGGCGGCCATATCGACGTTGCAGCAGCTGTCGTCGATGGGCGGCTGCGCTTCTCAGTGACCGACAACGGCCCCGGCATCCCCCCGAATGAGCACCCCAACTTGTTCACGCCCTTCTACCGCACCCAATCCGCGCGCGAGTCTAGCGTTGAGGGAACTGGGATAGGGCTGCATTAGACGAAGAAAATTATCGAACGCCAACGCGGGCAGGTGTTCTTCACCAGCGCAGTTGGGCAGGGGAGCTGCTTCGGCTTTGACCTGCCGCTGCCCGCCAGTTAGGTTAAGCCGCAGGCACTCACGGTTTACGGGTGAGCGTCCACGATTGGAAACGATCAAACGCCCAGCGCTGAAGGGCGCCCCATGGGTCACCTCTTAACAAGGTGGGGACTTCAGCCGTGGGCGTTTCGGTTCGAAATTAGACACGCCCAGCCCACGCAGTACTTGCTTTATTAGCCTACATTTTTCATAATGAACGAATATTAAGCTGATAGGGGCTGACAGCCTATGACACTCCCGATTGACCTAGACAACCTACGTTGGGCTGTGCCTGTAGCGCTGGGCGTCGTGCTGCTGATTCAACTGCTGTACCTAGCGGTGCTGTCGCGCATCCCACGCCAGCGAGAGGCCGTGCAGCCGCCGCCGGTGCTGCCCTCTGTGCAGCCTTACACGCCCACCAGCGCGCCAACCGTTCCCAGTACCTCCCCCCCACCGATGAGCGCGCCGCCTGTGCCGTCAGCAGCCCCACCGGCCCCTGTCATGCCCAGCGCGAGTAGCCCGATCATGCCAGCGCCTGCCCCTACAGTCCCACCGCCCAGCGCAGCCGCTGCGCCTGCGGCGGCGGGCGGCCCGCGTGGCAAGTTCGTCGTCTTGGCTGGCGTTGAGGGCGTGAGCGAGATGGCCATCCCCGCCAAAGAGTTCACCATCGGGCGCTTCTACAACCCTGAGAATGACATTCTGATCGGCTTGGATGAGCGCAGCATCTCACGCAAGCACGCCCGTTTCATCATCGACGAGGGCACGCGCGAGTACTACCTCAAAGACACGGCCAGTTCTTTCGGAACGTTCTTGTTGATCAACGGCCAGTTTGAGCAGCTTGCAGCCAATGTGCAGGAACGAGTTTACAATGAAGATGTCGTCCGTTTTGGTAACATCGTGACCGTTCGGCTCATCCTGCCGATTGAGACGCGCGGTACTGTCACCAGCTTGTAGGGGGTTAACATGCGGTATCAGGCCGGGACGGTGATTCGTGACACGTACACATTAGAGCGCCTGTTGGGTGTCGGCGCTTCTGGAGAGGTGTGGAAAGCCGACGACCACGGCACGCCGGTGGCGATCAAGTTCATGAACGAGAACCTGCTGCACGGCGAAAAAGCCCGCAAACACCGCCAGCGGCTGGAGCGTGAAATCTACGCGCTTGGGCTGCTGCAACACCCCAACATCCCCCGCTTACACGATTACGACCTTGACTTTGAACGCCCCTTCGTCGTCATGGACTACATCGACAGCCCCTCATTTGAGTATCTCATCAGCAGCGGTGAGATGCTCTACGTGCCCGTCACTGAACGGCTGC
>DAOUBS010000029.1:0-24315 GCA_034432435.1 Anaerolineae bacterium | reverse complement strand
CACCTTGCACTGGGAACGGCTCAGCGCATTTTGGCGCGCCAGCGCGCCCACGTGGGCAGGGGTTGGCGTGCTCGTCACGGGTGGCGCTGTGCTGGCGCTGCTCGCCATCCTCACAACAACGCTGGTCGAACGCAGCGGAATCAACGACCGGCTGCGCGGCGGCTTCGACTACCGAGAATTGACCTTCATCGACGACGGCAGCGCCCCCACCAGCGCCGCCTTCTGGCAGGAACAATCGCGGACGCGCGTCCGCTGGCAGCCCTACGTCTACTGGGTCGTCGACGAGATACACGGGCAGTTTATCAACGTCGGCAAGGACGGGCTGCGCCAAACCTACACCCCGCCCGGCCTGACCAACGACGCGCCGCTGATCGCCTTCTTCGGCGGCAGCACGGCGTGGGGCGAGGGCGCGCGCGATCGCTACACGATCCCCTCTCAGCTTGCAGCGCTGCTGCACACCAACGGCACCCCTGCCCGCGTCGTCAGCTACGCTCAGACCGGCTACGTCAGCACGCAAGACCTCATCACGTTTCAGCTGTTGCTCGTCAACGGCCAAAAGCCAGACATAGCGGTGTTCTACGGTGGCTTCAACGATGTGCTGTCCGCTTACGATCAGGGCATCGTCGGGCTGACGCTGCAAGAGGCCCAGCGCATCGCTGACAGCGAAACAGGACGCCTGCTGCGCAGCGGCCAGCCGGTGCTGCGCCTGCTAAGCGCTGACCTCGGCACGCGCGATTTGTCAGTGGTCGCCCCTGACGCAGCCACCGCCGACGCAATCATCCGCCGTTACCTCGCCAACGCGCGCCTAGCCGCGCAGATCGGGGCGGCTTACGGCGTGCGCGTGCTCTTCGTCTGGCAGCCGGGGTTGGCTTTCAAGGAAAATCTCGTCGGCGTGGAAGTCACAGCCTACGCCGACATGTTGGCCCGTCGCCCACACTTTGACGCCTTCTACCGCGACGCACACGCTGCCTTCACCAGCCAACTAGCCAGCACAGACGGTCTGCCGCTCTTTCTGACCCTACATGACCTGTTCAACGGCGACGAACGCGCCATCTTCTACGACATCATCCACGTGAACGAGCTGGGCAACCGCACCATCGCCGAGCGCATCGCCCAAGCTATCGCGCCGCAGTTCCCACGGGTGTTACAGGCCAACGCGCCTGATTAGATCAAGTATTGTCCGTTTATTTTGAGGAGTTTGCATCATGGTTGCTGAAATGACTTCCCGCCCGAATTTTTTCAACCCGTTCACCGAAGAGCACGAGATGTTCCGCCGCAGCGTGCGCGCCTTTGTCGAGAAGGAGATCAACCCCTACTGCGACGAGTGGGAAGAGCGCGGCGAAGCCCCCCTGCACGACATTTTCAAGAAGATGGCACAGTTGGGCTTCCTCGGATTGAACTACCCCGAGGAGTACGGCGGGGCCAATGCCGACATCTGGTTCACAGTATGCCTGCACGAGGAACTCGGCAAGGCCAACGCCGGCGGCGTGCCGATGGCCATCGGCGTGCAGGCCGACATGGCGACGCCAGCGCTGGCGACTTACGGCAGCGAAATGCTCAAACAGCGCTACCTCAAGCCCGCCATTCAAGGCGACATGGTGTGCAGCATCGCCGTGACGGAGCCAGACGCCGGCAGCGACGTCGCCCGCATCCGCACCACCGCCCGCCGCGACGGCGATGAGTACGTCATCAACGGCAGCAAGATGTACATCACCAACGGCACACAAGCCGACTGGATCTGCCTGTTGGCCCGCACCAGTGAAGGCGACGACTACCGCGGCATGTCGCTCATTGTCGTGCCCACCAACACGCCCGGCTTCGTCGTCAGCCGCAAGCTCAAGAAGCTGGGCAACCTCAGCAGCGACACCGCCGTGCTGACGTTTGAGAACATGCGCGTGCCCGTTGACCATCGCATCGGCGAGGAAGGGCGCGGCTTCTACTACCAGATGGAGCAGTTCCAGATCGAGCGGCTGGTGGGCGCGCTGGGCGGCGTCGCCGGCGCAGAAAAGGCCATCCGCGACACGATCAAGTACACCCGTGAGCGCCACGCTTTCGGCAAGCCGCTGCTGGCCAACCAGTGGATTCAGTTCAAGCTCAGCGAGCTGCTGACTGAGGTCGAAGCGCTGCGCCAGCTCAACTATTACTGCGCGTCGCTGATCGAGAGCAAGGCCGCCACAACCGAAGTCACGCGCGTAGCCAGCATGTGCAAGCTCAAGGCAGGCCGCTTGATGCGCCAAGTGGCCGACACGTGCCTGCAGTTCTACGGCGGCATGGGCTACATGGAGGAGACCCCCATCAGCCGCTACTTCCGCGACAGCCGCTTGGCTAGCATCGGCGGTGGCGCGGATGAGGTCATGCTTCAGATCATCAGCCGCCTTGAAGGGATGGACAAGTTCTAACTATGACTTACCGTATCGGCTCCGCAGAGGGGTTTTACGGGGACAACGTGTTGGCCGCCCTGCCGATGATTCAGGGTGGCTACGTGGACGTCGTCTGTTTTGAGGCGCTGGCTGAACTCACGCTGGCGATCTTGCAAAAGGACAAACTCAAAGACCCCACCCGCGGCTACACCTTTGACCTTGCGATTATCGCCAGCAAAATCCTGCCAGAGGCGTACAAGCGCGGAGTTCCACTCATCAGCAACGGCGGTGGCCTCAACCCATTGGGGGCCGCCCGCATGATCCAAGAGACAGCTAGCAAGCTCGGCCTCAAAGGGCTGAAAATCGCCGCCGTGACGGGGGACGATATGTTCGACCGGCTGGAGGACCTCAACGAGGCGGGCGAGGCGCTGCTCCACGTCGAGGACGGCACGCCGCTCAACCCGTCGGAGTACCAGCTCACCAATGCCAACGTTTACTTGGGGGCGGAACCCATCGTTGAGGCGCTGAAGGCCGGCGCGCACATGGTCGTCACTGGCCGCGTGGCTGACCCCTGCCTCTACCTTGCCCCGCTGATCGCCCACTACGGCTGGGCGTGGGACGAGTGGGATCGGCTGGCGAGCGGCATCGTGGCTGGGCATCTGCTGGAGTGCACCGCGCAGGTCGTCGGTGGCAACAGCCTCGCCGTCCTCGACGAGATCGACCCGAACGACTTGCATCGGCTCGGCTACCCCATCGCAGAGGTAGAAGAAGACGGCTCATTCGTCTTGACGAACACGCCCGGGCTGGGCGGACTCGTCACCGTTGGCACAGTCAAGGAACAGCTTCTCTACGAGATTCACGACCCGAGCCGCTACGTCACGCCGGACGTCGTCGTGGACATGACAACGCTCTCGCTAGAACAAGTTGGGCACAACCGCGTGCGCGTGTGCGGGGTGACGGGCAAGCCGCGCCCCGACACGCTCAAGCTCAACTTCGGGCGCATCGAGGGCTACGTGCGTGAGATCATCTACACGTTCGGCTGGCCGCGCGCCTACGATAAGCTGGAACAGCTCAAGACGATGGTGCATAACACGCTCAAAGGCCTGCCGATCCGCCGCGTGGAGTATCACCTGCTCGGCATCGACAGCCTGTACGGCTCCGTCGCGCCCCGCCCCCCCGACCCGCTGGAGTTGGTCGTACGCGTGGTGTTCACCGCCGACGATGAGGCGGCACTCAAGAGCGCCGTCCGCGCCTTGATGAACCACGGCCTGAGCGGCCCGGCGGGGATCAGCGTCAGCGGCGCGTCGCTTGGCGGCGACCCGCGCATCATCCTCGGCCTGTTCCCCACACTGATCCGCCGCGAGCACGTGCAGCCGCAGGTGACCTATTTGGAGGTGGAGTGATGCGCCGTGTCTACGACTTGGCCTACGGGCGCGCGGGTGACAAGGGCAACATCGCCAATATCAGCGTCATCGCCCGCAGCCCGCAGGCCTATCAGTTCCTCAAGGGGTGGCTGAGCGCGGAGCGCGTCAAGGCGGCGCTGGGCGATCTGGTCAAGGGGCGCGTCGTCCGCTATGACCTCGACAACCTTGAAGCATTCAACTTCGTGTGCTACGAGGCGCTCGACGGGGGGGGCACGCGCTCGCTGCGGATCGACCCACTTGGCAAGTCGCTGGCTGGGGCGGTATTGTATATCGAACTGCCCGCGGACGCGCCTCAGTTAGAAAGTTAACGCAGCACATTTTGCCTTACTGCCCGAACAGGACACCATATGACCGACTCCGTGACATTTGATACTTTACTGTATGAGATCGACCACGTGCGCGGCTACGCCTACATCACCTTGAACCGGCCAGAGACGCGCAACGCCATGAACTTCCGCATGGTGGAGGAACTCTGCCACGCGGTAGAGGGTCTGCGCGGGCGCCGCGACGTACGCGTGATTGTGCTGCGCGGGGCCAACGGCATGTTCTGCGCCGGCGGGGACATCAAAGAGATGCGCGAGAACAACATCCCCGGCAACGGCAGCCGCGTCAACCTCGACGCGATGCTGCGCGCCTTCAACACGGCCGATCAAATCGTCGTCAGCGTAATCGAAGGCGCAGCGCTCGGCGGTGGCTTCGGGCTGGCCTGCGTGAGCGACATCGCGCTAGCCACCACCACCGCCGAGTTCGGGCTGCCGGAGGTGCGGCTCGGCCTCACCCCGGCGTTCATCTCCCCGTTCGTGATCGAACGCCTCGGTCTCACCCGCGCGCGCGAGTTGATGCTGAGCGGGCGGCGCTTCAAAGGGGCGCTGGCAGCAGAGTATGGTCTCGTCCACCGTGCGGTAGAGCCTGAGCAGCTCGACGCAGCCCTAGCCGAGCTGCTCAACGAGCTGCGCCACTGCGCCCCGAACGCCATCGCAGCCACCAAAGCGCTCATCTTCACCGTCAAAGATGCCCCGCTCGACGACACCGTCGAGTACCGCGCCAACTTGCTGAACACGCTGCGCGCGGGCGACGAAGCCCAAGAGGGGCTGCTGGCATTCATGCAGAAGCGCGCTCCCCGCTGGTCAACTGGAGGGGAAGCATGATCCGCAAGCTGCTGATTGCCAACCGCGGCGAGATCGCCGTCCGCATCATTCGCACTTGCCGCGCAATGGGCATCACTACTGTTGTCGTCTACTCTGAGCCTGACCGCAACTCGCTGGCAGTTGAGCTAGCTGACGAGGCTGTGGCGCTCGGCGGCATGACGCCTGCAGAAAGCTACCTCGTGATCGAGAAGATCGTGAACGCCGCCTTGAAGACGGGCGCAGACGCTGTTCACCCGGGCTTTGGCTTCCTCGCTGAGAACGCCCAGTTTGCCCACGAAGTCGCCAAACACGGCTTGACGTTCGTCGGGCCGTCGGCTGCCAGCATTGAAACCATGGGCGACAAGCGCATCGCCAAGACGATGCTCAAAGATGTGCCCTTCGTGCCCAGCTACTACGGTGACGACCAAGCCGATGAGACGTTCACTCGCGAAGCAGAGCGCATCGGCTACCCGGTGATGGTCAAGGCCGCCGCGGGCGGCGGTGGGCGCGGCATGCGCTTGGTACATCAAGCCGCCCATCTGGCGGAAGCGCTGGCCTCGGCGCGGCGGGAGGCCGCCCAAGCCTTCGGCAACGACAGCCTGATGCTGGAACGCGCTTTGCTCACGCCGCGCCACATCGAGGTACAGATCATCGGCGACCAGCACGGCCACGTGATCGCCCTCGGCGAGCGCGAGTGCAGCGTCCAGCGTCGCCATCAGAAGATCATCGAAGAAGCGCCCTCCACCGCCCTCACGCCCGAGCTGCGCCAGCGCATCTGCGATACCGCCGTCAGCATTGGCCAGCAAATCAACTACTACAACGCGGGCACGGTCGAATTTCTACTGGACACGGACGGTCAGTTCTACTTCATGGAGATGAACACCCGCCTGCAAGTCGAGCACCCTGTGACCGAGATGATCTACGGGATCGACCTCGTGCGCTGGCAAATTCGCATCGCGGAGGGCGAACGGCTAAGCGACATCGTAGGCAGCACCCCGCTGCAGCCGCGCGGCCACGCGGTCGAGGTGCGTGTCTACGCCGAAGACCCCAGCAATCAATTTTTGCCTGTCACCGGAACGATCCATCACTTCCAAGCCAGCCCACACGTCCGCACGGACAGCGGCGTCCGCAGCGGCGACGTCATCAGCCCCTACTATGACCCGATGATCGCCAAAGTGATTGCCCATGCCGACACGCGCGCGGAAGCCCTGCGGGCGCTCTACTACGCGCTTGGTGAGATGCAGCTCATCGGGATCACCAACAACATCGCTTACCTGCGCCGCGTGCTGCTCCACCCCGATCACGTGGCGGGTCAGCTCAGCACTCGTTTTGTGGACGACCACGCCGACCTGCTGCCAGAGCCAACGGCTGTCCCTGCTGCCGCGCTCGTTGCCGCAGCGCTCAGCCGTGCCGATGTCACCCACCGTTGGCGCAACTTCCACAATCGGCCCATGGTGCAGCGCTTCGCCAACGCCGACACGACCTACACCGTCGGGCTGCAATCTACCGCGCGCGGCCAGTTCGAAGCGACGGTAGGGGATGCCACCCACCCGCTCGAACTCAACGGCGTGGATGGCCTGTACCACGCCTTCACCCTCAACGGCCATCGCCGCCGCGCGGCTGTCCTCAACGTGGGCGATCAAGTCTGGGTGCACTTGGACGGCACAACATATGCGCTGCGTTGGGTGAACCCGCTGCCAGTCACTGCTGCCCGCCGTGAAGCTGCTGGCTCGCTGCGCGCGCCCATGCCCGGCAAGATCATCCGCGTGGCAGTCGAACAAGGGCAGACGGTCACCGCTGGCGATTTGCTGATGATCCTAGAGGCGATGAAGATGGAGCATCGCATCGAAGCGCCTTACGATGGCGTCGTAAGCGTGCTCTGCTATCAAGAGGGCGAAACCGTCAGCGCGGACGAAATCCTGCTGGAGCTGGCTCCGCCCACTGTTAAAACCTAAACGTACCGTGAGAATCTAGGCAGTTGAGCCGTCATTAGCACAGACATATTTTTCATCGTGGGTTACAGTAGTGTTAGATAGGCTCATCAGCCTGTCAAACTGTTCAACATCCCCGGAGGTGAAAAATGTTTAGGAAGAGATTCTTGCTCGGGTTAGGGTTACTGCTAGCGCTGAGCATGAGCCTCGCTGTCTCAGCGCAGGAATCGACGCTGCGCGTTGGCCTGCCCGCTGTGGTGAACATCAACCCTGCAACCGGCTCTATCGACCCTGAAGTAATGTTCAACGGCCTGATTTACGACTATCTCTACAGCCTGAGCGCCGACAACGAGCTAATCCCTAACCTTGCCACTGGCTACGAAGTGAGTGATGACGGGCTGACTTACACCTTTACGCTGCGCGAAGGCGTGACGTTTCACGACGGGTCGCCTTTCAGCGCGGCAGATGTTGTCTTCAGCTACAACTACCTCAAAGAGCAAGGCTCGCCCGCGCTCAACTTGCTGGGAGACTTCGAGATCATGGGCGACGGGCTGACTGTCACCTTCACGCTGCCGCAGCCCAACGCCGATTTCATCTACGGCATCGCCTCGAACTGGGCGTTCATCCTCAAAGACGGCACAACCACCCCGAACGTCATCGGCGAGAGCGTAGAGGACTTCAGCAGCTTCAACGGCACTGGCCCGTTCAAGCTGGTCGCTTACAGCCCGAACGTCTCAGCTCTGTTCGAGCGCAACCCTGACTACTGGATGGCAGGCGCGCCGATGGTCGACCGCGTTGAGTTGATCTTCATCAACGACCAGCAGGCACAGATCGACGCGCTGCGCTCCGGCGCAGTGGACTTCATCTTCAAAATCGCCTACGAACAGCTCGACGAAGTCAGCGGCCCGGGGATTGTCCCGATCGTCAAGGCCACCAACCAGCACCCCGTCATCCGCCTGCGCTCAGACGAGCAGGGGTTGGGGGCGGATGTGCGCGTGCGGCAGGCCTTCAAGTTCGCCACAGATCGCGAGCTGCTGAACCTCAACCTGTTTGACGGCGTCGCCACGGTCGGCAACAACGACCCCATCGGCCCGCTCTACGGCGTCTTCTTCCACGACGACATCCCCAATCAGGAGTTTGACCCCGCTCGCAGCTGCGAGCTGCTGGCTGAAGCGGGCTACCCCGACGGGCTGGGCGCAGATGAGCCAATCCTCTTCTACATCGACGACTCGTTCAACTACGTGCAAATGGCCGAGTTCCTCCAGCAGGATTGGGCAGAAGGCTGCATCTTCGTTGAGCTGCTGCCGCGCCTGCCGGGCGAGTACTACGCCGGCGATGCTGACACCGCCGAATGGCTCAACGTCGATCTAGCGGTGACCGGTTGGGGGTCGCGCCCCACCCCGCAGCAGTATCTCGTCGAAGCCTATGTAACGGGCGCGTCGTTCAACGAATCGCGCTGGTCTGACCCTGAGCTAGACGCGCTGGTAGCACAGGCGGGCGTAACGGCAGACGTGGAGGAACGCGCGGCGCTCTACCGTGAGATCGCGCTCATCTTCGCCGAGCGCGGCCCGATCATCGTGCCCTTCTTCGCGCCCATCGTGGGCTTCACCACTGACCGCGTGAGCGGCCTCGACATGCACCCGTTCCCGGGGCGTACTGATCTGCGCATGGTGCAAGTCGGGTCCTAATGGAAGCGCCAGCTGCATCGTCAGAGGTGAAGCGTTCACCTCTGGCGGCTCTTCAGCGGCGCTGGTGGGGGTTTTGGCGCTTTTGGCGTCGTCTGGCGCGTCAACCGCTGGCGTTCGCTGCTACCTTGATCGTGCTGTTCTTCATGACGATCAGCATCGTCGGGCACTGGATTGCCCCCTACCCTTACGACGCCGTCCAACCCGACCCTGATCGCTGCGTGGCGCGCGGGGAAGCGCTGCGCTGTGCCGCGCTGAGCAACGCCCCGCCCTCGCTCGCCCACCCCTTCGGCACAGACCGCAACGGGCGCGACGTGCTCAGCCGCCTGCTCTACGGGGCACGCTACACGATTGGCCTGCCGCTGGTAGCTACGCTGCTCTCGGTCTCGCTCGGGACAGGGCTGGGGCTGCTGATCGGCTACGCAGGCGGCGCAGTCGACGAGGTCATTAGCCGCTTGATCGACATCCTGCTGTCGATCCCCGCGATCATCCTCGCGCTGGTGAGCCTCTCGACCGTTGTGCCCACGCTGGCGGCCAGCTCCAACCCGCTCGTGCAGGCGCTGGGGCCGATCAACATCGCGCTAGTGCTGGTAATCGTGCTGCTCTACACGCCGATTGTGGCCCGCGTGATCCGCGCGGCCACCCTCGGCCTGCGCGATCGTGGTTACGTCGAGCTGGCCAAGCTGCGCGACGAGAGCACGCTCTACATCCTGCTGCGCGAGATCTTCCCCGGCGTGGTTCCGGCGCTGGCCGTCGAGGCTGCGCTACGCTTCTCTTATGCGATCTTCTTAGTAGCGAGCCTTGGTTTTCTCGGGCTGGGCGCACAGCCCCCCATCCCGGAGTGGGGGCGCATGGTCTTAGACGCGCGTCCGACGCTCACCGCCGCCCCGTGGGCGCTGTGGTTCCCTGTGGGGGCAATTGCCCTGCTCGTCATCAGCGTGAACTTGATGGCGGATGGCCTTCAGCGTTTGTACCAAGAGAACGAGGGGTAGCATGCATGGTCGTTGAAGCCCGCAGCCTTTCGATTGACTACCGCATCGGGCGTGAGTGGGTCAGCGCGATTTCGGACGTGACACTCAGGCTAGAGCCGCACCGCATTCACGGCCTCGTGGGCGAGAGCGGCAGCGGCAAAACCACGCTGGCGCTGGCCTTGATGCGCTACCTGCCGCCCAACGCCCGCATCAGCGGCGGCTCCATCTGGTTGGGCGATCAAGAGCTGACACACCTCAGCGAGGCGGACATGCAGCACATGTGGGGCCGCCGCATTGCGCTCGTGCCGCAGAACCCACTTGAGGCGCTCAACCCGACCATGACCATCGCCGCCCAGATGACCGAGCTAACGCGGCTGCACCTCGGCCTCAGCGCCGAGCAAGCGCGCCAGCAAGCGCTGGACGACCTCAAGCGCGTCAACATCGCCGACGGCGAACAGGTGCTGCGGCGCTACCCGCACCAGCTTTCGGGCGGTATGCAGCAGCGTGTCATGATCGCTGCCGCGCTCAGCACTCAACCGGACCTGCTCATCCTCGATGAGCCGACTACCGCACTCGACGTGACCACGCAGGCCGTCATCCTCGACTTGATTCGTGAGCGCGTCCGCAGCGAGAACACGGCGGTGCTGTTCGTTTCGCACAACTTGGGGGTGATCGCTCAGCTGTGCGACACCGTAACCGTCCTCTACGGCGGCGAAGTGATGGAAACTGCGTCAGTGGCGCGCCTGTTCGCCCAGCCCGTCCACCCGTACACGGTGGGGCTGCTCCAGAGCATCCCCAAACCCGACGCCGAAAGCGAAGCCCGCTTGATGACGATCGAGGGGGTCGCGCCCTCGCTAACGCGGCGGCCCAGCGCCTGCGTCTTTGCCGATCGCTGTCGGGCGGCCATCGAGCGCTGCCACGTTGAAAAGCCGCCGCTGGAAGCCGTCACCGACGCGCATCAAGCACGCTGCTGGCGCTGGCCAGAGGTGCAGAGCCGCCAAATTGCGCTCACGCCGCCTGTCGCCATCCCCCCCGCCGACCCACCCCAGCGCGATACGCCCGTCCTGCAAGTGCGCCAGCTTCAAAAGCACTTCGTTGAAGGGGGCCTGTTCGACCGCCTCACCGGCCGAGCCAGCCGCGTCCGCGCGGTGGAGGACGTCTCGCTGCACGTCAACCAACGCTCCACCGTCGGGATCGTCGGTGAGAGCGGCAGCGGCAAAACGACGCTCGCACGCGCCATCGTCGCGCTCGACCCAGCCGACCGAGGGGAGATTGCGCTGCTCGGCCAACCCATCAGCCTCACACTGCGCCAGCGCTCGGCTGAGACGCTCGGGCGACTGCGCTTGGTGTTCCAGAACCCCAACGAGGCGCTCAACCCGCATCACACGGTGGGGCAGGCTATCGGGCGCACTTTGCAGCTTCTCGACCAGCGACGGAGCGGCCACCAGACCAACATCCGCAAGCGCGTTGTTGAGATGCTTCAAGCGGTCGGCCTCGCGCCAGAGTACGCCGACCGCTACCCGTCACAGCTCAGCGGCGGTGAAAAACAGCGTGTGGCCATCGCGCGCGCCTTCGCCGCCGACCCCAGCCTCATCATCGCCGATGAGCCGACGAGCGCCCTCGACGTGTCAGTACAGGCGGTCATTGTCAACCTGCTGAAGGACTTGCGCAGCCAGACCGGCGTGAGCTACCTCATCATCTCGCACGATCTAGAACTAGTCGTCTACATGGCCGATTGGATCGCTGTGATGTATCTCGGCGAGATCGTCGAGCAGGGAACTGCCGCCGACGTCTACGGCATTCCCTCCCACCCCTACACCGAGGCGCTCATCTCGGCTGTCCCCGTGCCTGACCCGACGGTCAAGGGCAAGCGGATTCGCTTGCACGGTGACGTGCCCAGCCCGCGCAGCAAGCCCAGTGGCTGCCCGTTCCACACGCGCTGCCCGCGCTTCATCGGGTCGATTTGCGTCGAACAAGTCCCACCCGTCCGGGTGAGCGCCAACGGCCATCAGATCCGCTGCCATTACACGCTAGACGAGCTGGCCGCGCTGCAAACCGCTGATATGGAGGCCCCATGATCGCCTTCGTCTTGCGGCGCTTGCTGCTGCTGATCGTGACGCTACTTGTCACCAGCGCGCTGATCTTTAGCCTAACGCAGCTCTTGCCGGGCGATGTGGCGCGGCTCATCCTCGGGCGTGAGGCCACCCCAGAGCGTGTTGCCGCCTTCAACCGCCAATACGGCCTCGACCTGCCGCCGCTGGAGCAGTACACGCGCTGGCTGGGCAACTTCATCAGGGGCGATTGGGGGCGCTCGTTCGCGGCGGGCAACGCTGCCGTGCGCCCGATCGTGCTGGAGCGGCTCAGTAACTCACTGTTGTTGGCGGGCGTGACACTGGCGATCAGCGTCCCCGTGGCGATCTTCTTGGGCGTCATCGCAGCGCTGCGCGCGGGCACGTGGCTCGACGGCCTCATCAGCGTGGCGACCCTCTCCGTCGTCGGGTTGCCGGAGTTCGTGACCGGTCTCGTCCTCATCAATGTGTTCGCACTAGGGCTGGGCTGGTTCGAAGCGACTGCCCTCATCCGACCAGACTACACGCTGGGGCAGTGGGTGCGTGTGCTAGGGCTACCCGCGCTGACAGCTAGCTTTGTGCTGATCGGCTACATCACCCGCTTGACGCGCGCAGGCACGCTGGAGGAACTCAACAAGCCCTACGTGCGCACCGCCATCTTGAAAGGTCTGCCGCGCCGCGTTGTGATCGTGCGCCACGTGCTGCGCAACGCTCTCCTGCCCACGATCACCGTGATCGCCATCAGCATCGGTTGGCTGATCGGTGGCATGGTCGTCATCGAGTCGATCTACAACTATCCAGGCGTCGGCGGCGAGCTGGTGCGCGCCGTCGAGCAGAAGAACCTCCCCATGCTGCAAGCCATCACGATGATCGTCGTGCTGGCGTTCGCCCTCGCCAACCTCACCGCGGATGTCCTCTACACGCTGCTCAACCCCCGCATCCGCTTCAGATAGGGGTATAATTTAGGTTGAAGGTGTGATCGGGAGGAACCATGCCTAGATACGACTATCGCTGCCGCACGTGCGGCTACACCTGGGAGGCCACACACAGCCCGTCCGAGCGCCCCGCGGAGTGCCCAAGCTGTGAAAGCCAAGACTTCGAGCGGCTCATCACCAGCGCGCCGACCGTGGCCGGCGGCATTATGACCCACGCTGGCGACGGCTACCGCGCCACCCAAGAACAGCTCCGCAGCAAATGGGCAGAGGAAACGCCCAAGCTGCGCAAGAAGCTGCGCGACAAGCTCGGCGATCGCGTCGATCAACTCCCTACGCTCAACCACAACTACGATGAATAGCCGCCTCAGCGCGTCGCTCATCAACGGGCGGCGCTGGGACGGCCACGCCTTCACCCCCTATGACTGGCACATCGCGGCTGGCCGCTGGTCAGAGCAGCCGCCGCGCGGCGCGCCCACGCTCGACCTCGCGGGCGCTCACGTCCTGCCGACGCTCGTCAACGCCCACGATCACCTTGAACTCAACCACTTCCCGCGCACCCGCCCGCGCGAGCAGTACGCCAACGCCGCTGACTGGGCGCAGGACGTGAACGCCCTGCTCGATCAGCCGCCTTACGCCCCACTGCGCGCGCATCCCTACGCCGTCAAAGCTCACGCCGGCCTCGTGAAGAACGTCCTCAGCGGCGTGCACTGGGTGATCCAGCACGGCAGGCCGCACCCCTACTTGTTCCAGCGCGCCTACCCGATCCGCGTTCTAAGCGCGTATGAGTGGGCGCACTCGGTCTACCTCAGCCCGCCGCAGGACGTGCAGCGCGCGCACGCCCGCGCCACGCACAACCGCCGCTTTTACGTCCACGCCGCCGAGGGAACCGACGCGCGCGCCGCCCAAGAAATCGACACGCTGGAGCGCCTCGGCTGTCTAGATAGGCGCACGGTGCTCATCCACGGGGTAGGCATCCCCGCTCAGGTCGTGCAGGACACGCTCCAGCCGCGCGGCGTGACGCTCGTCACCTGCCCCACCACCAACGCTTACCTGCTGGGCGCGCTGCCGACACTCACAGCGTGGCGCGGCGCGCTGGCCATCGGGACGGATTCGCGTCTCACCGCGTCGGGCGATTTTTGGGACGAGGTGCGCGCGCTGCTCGATCTGTTCGGGGCGCTGGCGTGGGAGGCGCTGCACGCTGCGCCGCAGGTATTGGGGCTGCCGATTCCGCCCGCTTTCGCCGTTGGAGCGCCTGCGACGTGCACAGTCATCGGCCCCAGCCTCACGCGGGGCGATATTCAGCTCGTCTTGTTTGAGGGTCAAGCGCTGTGGGGGCAGCCGGCGTTGATGTCAGCGCTGGGCGTGGGCGCCGCCCCTGCGACGCTAGACAGCGCGCCGATTGCTCTTCATCCGCTGCTTGCGCGTTGGATAAGACGCGCTACACTCAAAGAAAGCGGCTTTACCCTAAGCCAGCCCGCCGTGCGCCGCTGGTGGTAAGCCCAAGGGGATTCTTGAATTCATGCGTGTTCTGTTCGGTCAATCTTACTACCTCCGTTTTGACCCCAAGCTGTGGGAATCGCAGCAGCCCTATCCACCGTTGGGGACACTCTACGCTGCCGCCATGCTGCGTGGGGTAGGCTGTGACGTTCACCTGTTCGATGCGATGCTAGCCGAAGGCACAGAGGCATGGGCGCAAACGCTCGACCGCGTGCAGCCGCAGGTAGCCATCATCTACGAAGACAGCTTCAACTACCTCAGCAAGATGTCGCTGCTGCGAATGCGCAAAGCCGCCGAAACGATGATCCAAGCGGCTCGTAAACGCGGCTGCGTGGTGATCGTCTCTGGCGCAGACATGACCGATCACCCGGAATCCTACTTGAGCTACGGCGCGAATTACGTCATCCTCGGCGAAGGCGAGCAGACGCTGCTAGCGCTGATCGACCTGCTGCGCAAAGGCAAGCCAAACGCGCGCGCGCTGCAAAGCACACCGGGGCTCGCCTACCTCCGGGGCAGCTCGGTTCAGCGCACTGGCTCGCGCCCCGTCATGCGCTACTTGGATCTGCTGCCGCACCCAGCATGGGATTTGATCGACATGGAGGCCTACCGCCGCATCTGGCGCAAGCATGGCCGCTTTAGCCTCAACCTCGTGACGACGCGCGGCTGTCCGTTTCACTGCAATTGGTGCGCCAAGCCCATCTGGGGGCAGAAGTACCACTCGCACAGCCCACAGTACATCGTCGAACAGATGAAATACCTCAAGACGCACTACGCCCCGGATCACATCTGGTTCATGGACGACATCATGGGCATCCGCGACCAGTGGATTGAGGAATTCGCCGACTTGCTCGACGAGCAGCAAGCGCACATCCCGTTCAAGTGCCTTAACCGCGCTGACCTGCTGCTGCGCGGGCGGACGATCCCGGCGCTGGCGCGCGCCGGCGCTGAAATTGTCTGGATCGGCGCGGAAAGCGGCAGCCAAAAGATCCTTGACGCGATGGAAAAAGGCATCACCGTCGAGCAGATTTATGAGGCGACGCGCAAGCTCCGTGAGCACGGCATCAAGGTCGCGTTCTTCTTGCAGTTCGGCTATCCCAGCGAAACGCGCGCGGACATCGAGCTGACACTCAAGATGGTGCGCGACTTGATGCCCGACGACATCGGTATCAGCGTGTCTTATCCGCTGCCGGGCACGCCCTTCTACCACCGTGTGCGCGATCAACTCTCGCAGCAAGCGAACTGGTACGACAGCGAGGACATGGCCATGCTCTATCACGGCCCGTTCGTGACGGAGTTCTACCGCCAGCTCCACACGATCATGCACAAAGACTATCGCAGCCGCAAGGCGTGGCGCGCGCTGCGCCACGTCGCCGCCCATCCCACCCAGCTCACCGGCCAACATCTGCGCCAGTTCGCCCAGATGCTCTACTACCAAGCAACTCTGCCGTTTGATCGGCGTCGGCTCGACGCGCTCGCGCGCATCCCACACACTCCCACGAGGCTGCCTATCATCCCTTCAGGTTATTAAGCCCATGGACATCTTGCTAGCGCACGCCTACTTCCTTCACGAGGACGCGCACGAACGCCAAGTGATGAAGCCCTACCCGCCGTTGGGCATCCTCTATCTGTCGTCCTATCTGAAAAAGGTGGGCTTCAGCGTTAGCGTGTTTGACGGCACGTTCCAACAGATGGGCGACTTTGAAGCCGCCTTGAACGTCCATCAGCCTAGCGTCGTGGGCATCTACGTCAACATGATGACCAAACGCCGCGCCCTTCAGATGATCGCCCTGTGCGCCGCGCGCGGGGTTGCGGTGGTGGTCGGCGGCCCAGACCCACGCTACTACGCCGCCCAGTACCTGCGTCACGGGGCATGGGTCGTCGTTCACGGCGAAGGCGAGCAGGCCTTAGAGGAACTCATCCCCTCGCTAGTCAAACACGGTCGCAGCCGCCTACACCAGGTGACAGGCATCTCTTACCTCGACGCTGAAGGCCGCCTTGCTGAGACCGGCCCGCGCCCCCAACTGGCTGACCTCAGCGCTCACCCGTGGCCGGATCGTGAAGCCCTCGACCTGCCACAGTATATGCGCGTGTGGAAAGACCACCACGGCCACAGCAGCGTCAGCGTCATCCAGTCGCGCGGCTGCCCGTATACCTGCAAGTGGTGCAGCCACAGCGTCTACGGCAGCACACACCGCCGCCGCACACCAGAAGACGCCGCCGATGAACTGCTGTGGATCCGCGACACCTATCACCCCGACCGCATCTGGTACGCAGACGACGTATTCGCCATCAACCACCGCTGGCTGTTCGCCTACGCCGAGGCGCTCAAACAACGCGGGGTGCGCATCCCGTTTGAGTGCATCAGCCGCGCCGACCGCCTGAACGAGCCAGTGATTGCGCTGCTGAAAGAGATGGGGTGCTTCCGCTTGTGGAACGGCAGCGAGAGCGGCAGCCAGAAGATCCTCGACGCGATGCAGCGCCGCGTCGACGCCGCCGACGTGCGCCACAAGACGCACCTGCTCCAGCAGGCGGGCATCGAAACCGGCATGTTCATCATGCTGGGTTATAAGGGCGAGACCATGGCCGACCTCGTGGAGACGGTGCAGCACCTCAAGGCCAGCAACCCCGACATCTTCCTAACCACCGTCGCCTACCCGATCAAAGGCACGCCCTATTACGCTGAAGTTGAGGCAGACATCCTCACCAGCGGCGCATGGGAGGACACCGCCGACCGTGACCTGACCATCGCTGGGCGACACAGCCGCCGCTTTTACAGCTTCGCCACGCGCTGGATGGTCAGCGCGGTGGCGCTGAACCGCGCCCAACGCAGCGGTGGCGTGCCGCTTAAGCGCCGCGCCAAGCTCTGGCTGAACGCGCGCATCGGCTGGGCCGGCATGATGCTCACTCAACATGAGCGCGAATCGCGCGGCGTGCCGCTGTCAGCCGCCAACGGGTACGCCACCTCATGACTCAGAGCGCCTTCGACCGGCTCGCGCCCACCTACGACGCCGACTTCACGGCAACGCCCATCGCCGCCTACCTGCGCCGCGTGGCACATGAGCGGCTGGCGCAGCTCGTTCAGCCCGGTGCGCGCGTGCTAGAGCTGGGTTGCGGCACCGGGGAGGACGCTCGCGCCGTCGCCCAGATGGGGGCGCACGTCACCGCGACTGACGCCAGCGCCGCCATGCTGGCGATCACCGCTGAGAAAACGCGCGGCCTCAACGTCCACGTGGCGCATCTTGACCTCAACGCGCCGCAGGCGTCGGACATCCACGACACGTTCGACGGGGTGTACTCGAACTTCGGGGCGCTCAACTGCGCAGAGGATCGGGCAGCGCTGGCGGCGTGGCTGGCGCGGCGCATCCGCGTGGGCGGCTGGGCGGCGTTCGCCGTCATGGGACCGTTCTGTTTGTGGGAGATGCTATGGCACGGGGCGCATGGGCAGTTCCGCACGGCAGCGCGCCGCTGGCGACCGTCACAGTTTCAAATCGACGACAGCCCGCCCGTCACCGTGACCTGCCCCACCCCGCGCCAGCTCGCGCGCGAGTTCGCCCCATACTTCGAACGCCTATCCCTGCGCCCTTTCGGGCTGTTCGTCCCACACACGGCGGCATACGCCGTCGTCGAAAAACGCCCGTGGCTCATGCGCCGCCTGCTGTCCCTTGATACAATCACCCGTGAGAGGTCATCTTTTGCCTCGTTGGGCGATCACTACTGGATTACCTTTCGGAGACGCGATGAGTGAAGAGAACGTCTTTGCCATCAATCAGCCTGAGAACGTCCACTGCATGGTGTACAGCTACCAATGGGGGCGGGCCAATCTCGTGATCCGCCTGAAGCGACAAAACAGCGCCGAGGTGCAGTACATCCGCTTCAGCGGCGTGGAGTACTTCGCCGGGCCGATGAAATGGGACAACGCCGCGTTTGACCTGCGCAGCGCGGAGGAATGTCTCTCGCTGCTGCGCGACGCAGGCCGCGCCAACGAGCACATGACCATCGAACACGTGGAGCAGCTTCACCTGCACTTGCTGACGGTCACCCTACCGAACACGCTGGTGTGCATCGTCGCCAAGCAGTACAGCCGCCACAGCGGCTAGCGTGCCCGCCGAATCGCCCGCTCTAGCGCCAGCCGCTCGCTCGGCAGCAGGGGTTCCCACTGCCCTTCAGCCAACCCCGCCAGCGTGACCTCGCCAATCGCCCAGCGCACTAAGCGCAGCGTCGGGTGGCCAACGGCAGCAGTCATGCGGCGCACTTGACGGTTGCGCCCCTCGGTAATGGTGATCTCCAGCCAGCAAGTCGGCACGTTTACGCGGTGACGGATCGGCACGCGGCGCTCTGGCAAGGTTGGCGCTTCTGCCATCAGCCGCACCTGCGCCGGGCGGGTAGGGCCATCGCTGAGCGTGACGCCCCGTCGCAGCGCCTCCAGCGCTTCCTCCGACGGGATACGCTCCACCTGCGCCCAGTAGGTCTTAGGGTGGCTGAAGCGCGGCTGCGTCAGGCGCGCGTTCAGGTGACCGTCATCGGTCAAGATGAGCAGCCCTTCGCTGTCGTAGTCCAGCCGCCCGGCCGCGTAGATGTCTGGCAGGTTGATGTAGTTGGCCAGCGTCTCGCGGCCTTGCGGGTCGGTGAACTGCGTCAGGACGTGGCACGGCTTCCAGAACTTGATGACGGTCGTCATAGCGCATCCGTCCCCAGCGTCTGATTCTTCGCGCGCGATTCGTCGGCCATACGCGCCTTGTACGCGATCAATCGCTCCAACAGCGCGGGGTCACTCGTGGCGAGGATCTGCACGGCCAGCAGTCCGGCGTTCTTCGCTTGGCCGATGGCAACCGTGGCCACTGGCACGCCGCCGGGCATCTGTACGATCGACAGCAGCGAGTCCAACCCGTTGAGCGCCCGGCTCTGCACCGGCACGCCGATCACCGGCAGCGGCGTGTAGGCCGCCACCATGCCGGGCAGGTGGGCCGCGCCGCCCGCCCCCGCCACGATCACGCGCAAGCCGCGCTCGTGGGCGCTCGATGCGTACTGCGCCATGTCAGCCGGGGTGCGGTGCGCCGAGACCACCCGCACCTCATACGGCACGTCAAACTCGCGGCAGACCGCCGCTGCCTCGCGCATCGTCGGCCAGTCGCTGTCGCTGCCCATGATGACACCCACTAACGGCTGCATGCGGCCTCCCCCGTTTGTGTCATCACAGCTGCAAGCGGCTCAGCGCCAGCCGCGCGACCTTCTCCGCGCCGTCCACGCTGTAGCCGAGCACGGTCACATGGCCCATCTTGCGGCCCGGGCGCACCTCGCGCTTGCCGTAGAGGTGGAAATGCACGCCGCCCGTCGCCAGCGCCTCGCGCAGCGCGTCGGGGTTCGGGTCGCCGCTGCGCTCGCCGAGGATGTTGATCATCACCGTGGCGGGAGCGATCTGTGCGACGTCGCCCAGCGGCCAGCCCAGCGCCGCGCGGACGTGGTTCTCAAACTGGCTCGTGATCGTCCCCTCAATGGTGTAGTGGCCGCTGTTGTGCGGGCGCGGCGCAATCTCGTTGAACACGATCTCGTTGCCCGGCAGTTCGAACATCTCCACGCCGAACACCCCCACCCCGTCGATGGCCTCGACAGCGCGCTTACCCATCTCAATCGCTGCCAGCGCGCTGGCCTCGTCCGTCGGCGCAGGGCAGCGCACGATGTGGCAGATCCCGCTGCGCTGGATCGTCTCGACGACGGGGTAATCACGGATGTCGCCGTTCGCGTCGCGGGCGATGATGATCGCCAGCTCGCGCAGGAAGGGCACAACCGCCTCCACCATCAGCTCGCGGCCTTGAAACTTCTCCAACGCCGGGGCGATGTCGTGCGCGCGCTGGATCAGCGCGTTGCCGTAGCCGTCGTAGCTGTTGCGCCGCGCCTTGAGCATCAACGGGAAGCCAAACTCCGCCGCTGCGTCCAGCACGTCCGTTGCCACGGACACCTTGCGAAAGCGCGGAACCGCCACCCCCACTGACTGCATCCGCCGCTTTTGGTCGTACTTGTCCTGAATCTGCTCGACGGTGTCAGGCGACGGCACGACGCGTACGCCCAGCGCTTCCAGCCGTCGCAGGATGGCCACCTCCACAAATTCGCTCTCCAGCGTGACCACGTTGCACTGCTGGGCGAACGCCGCCAGCTTGGCCTCGTCATCCCACGCGCCAATCACAGCATGCGGGGTCACTTTGAGGGCGGGCTCATCGTTGCGTTGGGCGAAGATCACCACTTCGACGTCCAGCGTGGACGCCGCTTGCGCTGTCATCTTGGCCAATTGGCCGCCGCCCAATATGCCTAAACGCGGCATTGCGTTTCTCCCTTTTTCACTATGCGAAAACGATCGTCTTGTTGTTGTAGACCAGCGTGCGATGCTGCACGTGGTAGTACACCGCCCGCGCGAGTACCGTCTTTTCCAAATCCTTGCCACGCCGCACCAAGTCCTGCACGCTGTCCTTGTGCGTCACGCGCACGACGTCCTGTTCAATGATTGGCCCTGCGTCGAGGTCGCTTGTCACGTAGTGGCTAGTCGCTCCGATGATCTTCACCCCGCGCGCGAACGCCTGATGATACGGCTTCGCCCCGACGAAGGCTGGCAGGAACGAATGATGAATGTTGATGATGCGGTTGGGATAGTGGCTGATGAAGTGCTCAGTCACGATTTGCATGTACTTCGCCAGCACCACAAAATCCACCTGATGCTGTGCCAGCAGCGCCAACTGTCGATCTTCCGCGCTGCGGCGGTCGTGCTTGTCCACCGGCACATGCTCAAAGCGGATGCCGAACTGCGCCGCCACCCCGGCCAAATCGTGATGATTGCTGACAATCAACGGGATGTCCACCGCCAGCTCGTCCGACTGCCAGCGCGCCAGCAGGTCGTACAGGACGTGCGACTCGCGCGTGACGAAGATCGCCATGCGCTGGCGCAGGCTGCTGAAGGTCAACCGCCACTGCATGTCGAACAAGCGGGCGATAGTCTCAAAGCGCCCTGCCACCTCCTCTTGTGGGATGGTAAAACGCTCCATGTCCCACTCCACGCGCATAAAGAACACGTTCTCTTGCGCGTCTACGTGCTGATCGAGATGGATAATGTTGCCCTGATGTGCAAAGATAAACTGCGTGACGTTTGCCACCAGACCCGGGCGATCTGGGCATGAGATGAGCAAAATTGCCGAACTCAAAGCGCGATTCCTGTCCTAACGATGGTCAACTTCCGCGGCAACTATGACTGAATCAGCCAAAAAGCACAAGGGGCACGGCCTGCTGCGGGCGGCGCTCATGCTGATCGCTGGCAGCGGCTTGAGCGCAGCGCTCTCGTTCGTGCTAACGGTGCTGCTCGCCCGCTTCTTGACCCCCGCGGACTTCACGAGCTACACGCTCACGCTGGCGTGGCTCTTCCCCGCCGTGCTGATCGCCGAGTTCGGACTCAGCACGCTGTTCCTGCGCGAGGTCGCCCCACAGCCTGGGCGCACCCGTCCACTGCTGCGTCAACTGCTGCCGCTGCGGCTGGCACTCAGCGCGGCGGTGGGGGCGGCATTCGTGCTGCTGCTGACAGCGGCCGAGGTCGGCCTCACGCTCAGCTACCTGCTGATCACCAGCCCGCTGCTGGTCAGCCTGCCGCTGTTCAACCTCCTGTCGGCAGCACTGCGCGCCCGCTCGCTGATGGGCTGGGTCGCGGCGCTCAACGTCGGGATGCTGCTAGCCCAAGCGGGGCTGCTGCTGCTGCGCCCGGCATGGCGCGCGGATGAAGCCCTGCTGCTCAACACGCTCACCTCAGTGGGCCAACTGCTCGCCGCTGTGTGGATCGTGGGGCACGTCACTCGGCAGGAACAAACTCTGGCCGTCGCGCTCGACCTGCGCGATTGGCTGCGGCGCTGTTTCCCGTTCGCTGTCGCCAGCGCGCTCGGCGCGGTGCAGGTGCGGCTCACGCTGCTGCTGCTCGACCAGCAGTTCACGCCAACTGAAACCGCTCAGTACATCGTCGCCGCCCGCTTCGTAGACGCCGCTCGCCTGCTGCTAATGGCCTTTTTCGACGCGCTCTACCCGCGCCTGAGCGCCGCCGCGGTCATCGGCGGGCTGGGACGACTGCGCCGCCTGCTCCTTTACACGGCCGCCGCCTACAGCGTGATCGCGGCGCTGGCGCTGCAAGCAGCGCCGTGGGTGATCATGTGGCTGTTCCCGGCGGCCTACCACGCGGCTATCCTGCTGCTGCCGATGATGGGTGCGGCGTTCATCGCGGCGGCGCTGTCGGCCAGCGTGCGGCTCTACTGCTACGCCGTCGGCTTTGAGCACCAAGCAAACGGCGCGACGTTCATCACGATCACTGCCAGCGTGGCCGCCGCGCTCGTGCAGTGGCCGAGCCTGAGCAGCTTTGTGCTCGCCATGGCCGCACTAGAGGCGATTACGACCAGCGGGCTGGCGCTGCGAGTGGGTTACATCACTCGACGCGCTGCCACCACAGGCCGGTACACTCCGGCAGGATGAGTAACCCATCGCGCCGCACGCGGTCAGCCAGCGCGTCCCCGAAGAAGAAGCGCGTCAGCACATCAGCCTCCTCGAGGCTCTCAAACTGGTAATCGGTACGAATCCAGCGATGTTGAAACCCCTGCGCTTCCCAAAGGCGGTAGAGCGCGGCGAGTCCTTCCGTCGGTGGCTGCGGCTGCTTGCTGCCTGTGCCGAGCGTTTCGATCAAGATCAGCGTGCCGCCGGGCCGTAGGATGCGCCGCGCCTCGCTCACCATCTGATCGACAACCGCCCGCCAGCGATCAGGATACCAGTCCACCGCGTGGCCGAAGCTCCAGCCCTCGACTGCCAAGTCAACGCTCGCGTCCGCCAGCGGCAGCGCCTCATTGGTCGCCTGTATTAAGCGCCAATTCGTAAGGCCGCTCTCCTCTAGGCGCGCGTGGGCCTCGCTGAGCATGTGGCCCGAGGCGTCGAGCGCTACGACTTCGCGCGCCAGCAGCGCCAGCAGCCGCGTCACGCGCCCCGTGCCCGCGCCGAGGTCTGCCACGCGCAGCCCGCTGAACGGCGCGATCTCGTCCAGCGCAGCGAACAGATTGCCGCGCTGGTCTTCGCGGCTCACGAGGCGGTCGTAGCGCTGCGCTTCGTGAGCGTAGATGTGCTCAAAACTCAGCGGCATCGCTCTAGCTGCTGAAGGCTTCGATCTGCTGAACGAAGCGCGTCTGATCGATTTCGGGGTGATGATCGAGCAGCGCCTTGAAGATCTGCATGTAGCTCACGATCTGCTCCTTCGTGTAGGCCTCAAAGCGCAGGGTGATGGCCGGCTGCGTGTTGCTCGCGCGCACCAGCCCCCAACCGTGCTCGAAGATCGCGCGCGCGCCGTCCACCGTCACCACCTCGTATTTGTCCGAAAGCGCCTGCTTGATCTCGTCGATGATGGCGAATTTCACGCTGTCGGGCGCAGAGAGGATCACCTCCGGCGTGGCGACCAACTGCGGGATCTCCGCAAAGATCTCGGCCACGCTCTTATCGCTCTTGCTGAAGATCTCCAGCGCCTTCAACGCCACCAGCGGCGCATCGTCGAAGCCATAGTAGTTCTCGCCGATGAACAGGTGGCCGCTCACCTCGCCGCCCAACGGTGACCCCAGCTCGTTCATCTTAGCCTTCATCAAGCTGTGGCCGCTCTTCCACATGACGGGCACACCGCCGTACTTCTTGATCTCATCAGGCAGCGCCTGTGACGCCTTCACGTCAAAGACGATATAAGCCCCCGGGTGGCGGCTCAGCAGGTCACGCGCCAGCAGCGCCAGCAGCCGATCCGCCGCGATGTGGTGGCCGTGGTTGTCGATGAAGCCGCAGCGGTCGCTGTCGCCATCAAACGCCAGCCCCAAATCAGCGCCCACCTCGACCACTTTCGCCTCAAGGTCTTTGGTCATCTCAGGATCTTCAGGGTTGGGCAGGTGGTTGGGGAACGTGCCGTCCGGCTCCAAATACAAGCCGATCACTTCCAGCCCCAGCTTTTCCAGCAGCGGCGGCACATACGTCCCGCTCAGGCCGTTGCCCGCGTCGAGCACGACTTTGAGCTTGCGGTGCATCGTGACTTTCTGGCCGATGGCGTCCATGTGTTTGTGGATCATGTCGAGGTCTTCGCTCAACTCGCCCTGCCCCGTGGCAAAGTCGCCCGCTTGGATGATCTTCAACAGGTCTTGGATCTGCTGATCGGCCAGCGCCAACTTGCCATAGGCCATCTTGATGCCGTTGAACTCGGTCGTGAGGTGGCTGCCGGTGATCATCCCGCCCGCGCCGCGCTTGGCAATCAGCCGCGCTTGAATGCGCTCGCTGGGGGTAGG
>DAOUBS010000028.1:0-21318 GCA_034432435.1 Anaerolineae bacterium | reverse complement strand
AAGGCTCATCGCCAGATTCTCCAGCAGCAGGATCCAATTCTCCATCTCAGGCCGCGCCTGTTCCCACGCGGTGAAGAAGCGCTCCGCCCGCTTGCCCATCCACTGGATGCTGTCAATCGCTTGGCGCAGCGCTTGCAGCTCAGCGCGCGTTGCCTCAGCCTCTTGGCGGATGGCTGCTGCGCGCGCCAACAGCTCGGTATATGGAACTTTGACCAAATCAGCCATGATGATCACTCACTCATTCAATCGGGCGGGCTGCCGCTTCGATCTCATCCGCGGACAGCGCGAGCTTCTCTTGAAACGTCAGCAGCTTTTGATGCGCATCCCGCAGCACCGGCGTCAAGCGCAGATACTCTGCACGGAACTGATCCGCCGCTGCCCCCGCGAAACGCTCCGCGTCCAGCGCCTGCACTTGAAGCTCCACGCGCATCATGATCTCGTCGATGCGCCCGGCGGACGTGCGGATCAACTGCGCGGCGTCGCGCATCTGCTGCAACCGTGCCAGCAGTTCGCCTTCCATGCTTGCCACTCCAGCACCATAACGCTTTGTTAAAGTATAGCATACTTCTGCTGAAGCGTGCTCGGCCAACAAAAAACCCCTTGCCACTGGCAAGGGGTTCGTTTGAATCGTCGTAAAGCTTACTCAGTCGGCGGGACAAGCACCGCGTCGATCACGTGGATCACACCGTTCGCTGCGTCCAGATCGGTCATCACGATGCGCACCGTGTCGTTGATGAGCAGGCCGCGCTCCGTGTCGAGCGTCACGGTAAAGCTCGCGCCCATCACCGTAGTCACTTCAACTGAGCCGCCATTCTCCTCAAGCAGAGCGGCCAGCGCCGTCGAGGTCACACGCCCCTCAACCACGTGGTAGCCCAGAATGGCCGTCAACTGCGCAGGATCAGAGACGATCGCGTTGATCGTTTCCTCGCCCAGCGCTTCCGTCAGGGCGGCGAAGGCCTCATCAGTCGGGGCGAAGAGCGTCACCTCAGCTTCGGGATCAGCCGCCAGCTCGCCAACGACAGGGGCAGCCATGCCGATCAATGAGACCAGCGTGCCGAATCCAGCGCCATCCGCCTCGGCCGCCGCAGCGGCCAACTCAGCCAGCGTGCGCGTCTCAGGCAGGATTACCGCGTCGATGACGTGGATTACGCCGTTGGCGGCTTCGATGTCCACCATCTCAAGCACGAGGTTCGCGCCGTCAACTGTGATGCCGCCCTCCTCAGTGTAAGCAATGTCGATGCTCTGGCCGTTCAACGTCTCAATCGAGACGGTCGCGCTCATCAAGCCCCACGCTTCTTGAAGCTCTGCCGCCGTGTCAAGCTCAGCCACCACATCGCCGCTCATCAACACCTCACCCACCACGTGGTAAAGCAGGATCGCCGTCAAGAATTCCTGATCGGCCAGCACCGCGTTGAAGGCTTCTTCGCCCAGCGCTTCGGCCAGCGCAGCAAAAGCGGCGTCAGTCGGGGCAAACACGGTCAGTTCTACGTCAGGGTTCGACAGGGCCTCAAGCACTGCCGGGTCAGCCGCTTGAACCGCAGCCAGCAAAGTGCTGAACTCAGGGGTTTCGCCCGTGGCGCTGGCAACGACGATGTCTGCAATCGTGGCGGTCTCCACCATTTCCTGCGCCATCACTGGGGCTACCAGCAAACTGGCTACTGCACCAAATACTCCAATAACTACTTTGCGCATCACTCTACTCTCCATCTCTTTGTGCGGTTAAACGTGTGACCCATAGTCACGCTTCACAGCATATAGGCGCTTTCTGAGTGATAAGTCAACGCTCACTAAGAGAGGGTTAAGTGATTAACCAATTTCGTAATCATCTGGTAAGGATTGACTTCAGACGCTCATTAACTGCTCACAACCATCGCATGCATCAGGGGATGTGCCACTTTTTCAGGCTGCACCCAGCCGGCAGCTTCGCGCAGCACGATCTGACTGAGCACCTCAACAAAGTCGTCGTTGTCGTTCAGGCAGGCCGCGAGCGTGTAGTGTTCAGCGTGGCCGCCGCCCGCTTCAAACGACTCACGCCCTTCGTTGCCCAATTCGTCGAGCGTTTCAAGGCAGTCTGTTACAAAGCCGGGTGAAAACACTAGCGGGCGCTGCACGCCGCGCTGTGGCAGGCCTTCAATCGTCTCGTCGGTGTATGGCTCCAGCCACTTCTCCGGTCCAAAGCGTGACTGAAAACAGATCGTCCACTCGTCATCGCGCCAGCTCATCGCCTGCGCGAGCAGATCCGCCGTGCGTTCACACTGCGCGCGGTAGGGGTCGCCTGTCCGAACGTAGCGGTTCGGGATGCCGTGAAAGGTGATCACGTAGTGATCTGGCTGGTGCGGCATCTCGTCGACAACGCGCATCAGGTGGGCACGCATCGCCTCAATATACCCGTCATGGTCATAGAACGGCGCCACAAACCGCAGCGTCGGGATGAAGCGCTTGCGCTCGTGGAAGAGTGGGCAGCGCCGTCCAGCCGCTGCGCGATACACCGCATCGTAAACACTGGCCGTGGTTGTGGACGAAAACTGCGGGAACATCGGCAGCACGACGATGCGATCCACCCCCTCAGCTTCCAGCGTTTGGATCGCGCTCTGGATGCTGGGGCTGCCGTAGGTCATGCCGATCACCACGCGGAACGCATCGCCCAGCAGCGCTTGCAGCTTCTCCGCTTGGCGCCGGGTGTAAACCAACAGCGGCGAGCCTTCCTCCATCCAGATGCGCCGATACAGGCGCGCGCTGCGCCGTGGGCGCACGTTCAGCAGCAGCCCGCGCAGCAGCGGCTGCCAGATGAATGGGCTGTAATCGATCACGCGCATGTCTGACAAGAACTGCGCCAGATATGGCCGCAGCGCTTTCGCCGTCGGCGCGTCAGGCGTCCCAAGCTGTGCCACCAACACCCCAATCTGCTGATTTAACATTTATGAAATACCTTTTACCATGTGGTTAAAAACATCTTGATTTTAATCACAGGTGAACTAAAAATCTACATAAATCTAAGCGATTCTATATCAAATCTAAGGTGTGCCAGTTTTTAGTGGGCACATACGCCGCGCATTAGCTATAATCAGCGTTCAACAGAATTTGAACAACTCCACAAAAAGGTCTGTCCATGCGCTTAGTTTGTTATTACGACGCTAGGGAGATTCGCTTGGGGGTCGTCTTGGATGGTTTGATCGTCCCAACCCCGCTGTCACCTGATGAATTTTTCAAGGGCGGCTTGGCAGCGTTACACGAGCTGCGCCAGAGCATGACCGGCTTTGAGAGCACCACTCGCTTTGCCAACACCATCAGCTACGCGCCAGTCGTCCCCAACCCGGGGAAAATCCTGTGCATCGGTCTGAACTACCGCCGCCACGCCGCCGAGACCGGCGCGCAGGAACCGCCTGCCCCGCTGCTCTTCAGCAAGTTTAACAACGCCCTCGCCGCTCATGAGCAGGACATCCCGATCAGCCCCAAGTGGGAAAAAGTGGACTACGAGGCAGAGCTTTGCGTCGTGATCGGCAAGCGGGCGCGCTACGTCAGCGAGGCCGACGCGCTTGATCATGTGCTGGGCTACTGCAACGCCAACGATCTGAGCGAGCGCGCGCTGCAATTCGCCTCCAGTCAATGGCTGCTCGGCAAGACGCTAGACAAGTTCCTGCCCATTGGCCCCTACCTTGTGACGGCGGATGAGGTCGGTGATCCGCAGGGCCTGCCCGTGCGCGGCTGGCTGAACGGGGAACTGCGCCAGAACAGCCACACCTCAGACATGATCTTCAGCGTGGCGCAGTGCATCAGCTACGCCAGCCAGTTCTTCACGCTCGAGCCGGGCGACATCATCAGCACTGGCACGCCTGAGGGGGTCATCCTCGGCATGAAAGAGAAGGGTTGGATGAAGCCCGGCGACGTCTACGAAGTCGAGATTGGACCGCTGGGGCGCTTGCGCAATCAGCTGGTTGAGGAATGAACAGAACGTTCCTCACATCAGCGCTTCACCAGGAAAGGTTCTCTCAATCGAGAAAGCCAACTCGATCCGAAAGTCCACCGGTCGATGGCTGCATTTAAAAGCACGCTCCATTTCAATAACTTGCTTGAACAGGTCAAACGCTTCCAACTTCAACCACTTAAGCAGCTTCGGGATAGAACGCGCCTCCGCATGAATGGCCTCGGGTGGCAAGGAGTTGAGCCAGTCAACGGGGGCGAACTCCAGTTTTTGATGGAGTTCTTTCAGCTTGAGGATGATCTGCTGATAGAGCGCCGCCTCCTCACCGGATTCTGCTTGTCGGACATCTCTAAGAGCAGGAAGTCTGCCTGATTTAGTCAGCGAAAGACTGAACATCTCGCTCACGACCTGATGCAGCACGTGGTAATCGTTTGCATCGCCTAGCAAGACCCCCATATCGTCCAACAGCTTGATCCAGTCATCCAGCAGCTTGGGGTTCACAGGCCGCAGCAGGCTCAGCGCGTACCACAGGCGCTTGACCCGCTTGCGCCACTCGTGTAGCTTGAGCGAGAACTGCGCAAAATCGCGGTATGCCTTGCGCGCGCGCCGCCGTGCCCGAGACGTCGCTTTCATTTGCTTCGCGACCGTCAAATACATCTCATCGATGAATGGGCTGGGTTCGGGGCCATCACTGAATAGATCAAACCAGCGGTAAGTTTCTGTCGTGTCAACCGTCTCTTTAGCTTTTTTCAACGCTTCAACGACAGGTTGATAGACCTCCGCCTGCAAGAACGTCTGCTTTTTGTCTTCATATTCTTGTTTGATGTAGGCGCGCAGCAGCGCAACAATTGGCAGGGAGCGCACGTTCTCAGGCAATTTATCTAGCACTTCAATGCGCACCCACGCATCACGCATGTCGCTTAGGCTGCGACCAATGTCGCGGTAGTGTGCATTGATCGCCTCAAAGTCAGAGTCATACATCATGCCACGATAGAGTTGCACCAATCCGCGCAGCCGCTTCATACACTTGCGCGCCGCATAAACGCCTTTTTCGACGTCTTTTTTCGAACTCAGGCTGTCGATCGCGAGGTCAATTTGCGCGCGCGAGATCGCACGGTAGTTTTCGGTCAGCGGTAGGCCTGGTTGCAATTCATACAGCGTCATGTTGTAATTCTTATCCTGCATCGTCTGATGCGTAGCATCACATCATTCTTTCATTACATTATTATAGAAGACTTCGGTATTCTCTGCACGAGTCTGTACGGCAAATGTAGGGCAATCGCGTTCTAACAATTCAGGGGGCATTTTGCTAGTTTGCATTGGAGAAACTAGTATTATGTGCTACGATGATTCATTAGATAGTAGGGCAAACGTTGGCTTCGCTGAAATGAGAACGCATGACGAGTAAACGAATGCTGGTGGCTTACGCGCACCCAGATGATGAAAGCTTTGGCAGCGGCGGCTTGATCGCCAAGTACGTTCAGGCGGGCGTGGAGGTCTACTACCTGTGCGCGACGAATGGCGAATTGGGGACTGTCCCACCAGAGATGGCGAGCCAGTACCCGAGCGTAGCCGAGCTGCGCCGCGCCGAACTTGACCGCGCTGCGCAGATCCTCGGCTTCAAAGAAGTCATCCGCTTGAACTATAAAGACAGCGGTATGATGGGGGCGGCCAGCAACGACGACCCCGATTCGCTGTGGTATCACAGCCAGCACCACTTTGATGACTTGGTGCGGCGCGTGGTGGAGGTGATGCGGCGCGTTCGGCCTCAAGTGGTGCTGACGTTCAACCGCTTTGGCGGCTATGGCCACCCGGATCACATCGCCATCCAGCGGGCGACAGAGGCCGCTTTCCACCTGGCAGGCGACCCGTCCTACGAGACGGATCAGCCGCCGTATGCGCCGCAGAAGCTCTACTACGGGGGGCTGCCGGCGGCCATGCTGCGGCTCTTCGCGTGGACGATGCGCCTGCGGGGGAAAGACCTGCGCCGCATGGGCACGAACCAAGATATTGACTTTCAAGCCGTGCTCGACCATCTCGAGCCGACCCATGCGCGCGTGGACGTGAGCGACTATCTGACAGTGTGGGACGCGGCCAGCGCCGCGCACGAAAGTCAAGGCGGCGGACGCTTGATGCAGAACAACCTGCCGCTGTGGCTGCGGCGGCGCTTGCTGGGGCAGCAGGGCTTCACGCGGGTTGTACCCCCGCCTACACAGGATCGCGTCGATGAGACTGATCTGTTCACAGGCGTGAGAGAGTAGCGGAGCCGCAGCGATGGACGAGCCGCAGGACGCAACCCGCATCGACCGGCTGCTCGACGCGATTGAGCTGGTGCAGGCCAACCAACGTGAGGCCGCGCTGTCCATCCTGCGTGAGCTGATCCGCGAGGACAAGGACTTTGAAGAGGCGTGGCTGTGGATGAGCGTGGCCGTCGACTCGCCCGACAAGAGCGCGGTGTGCCTCGACAACGTGCTGCGCATCAACCCCCACAACGCCCGCGCCAGCACTGCGCTGTTTCGACTGAGAGAGGCCGAGATGCGCAGCCAGAGCCAACGCGCGCGCATCCGCGGCTACCGCGATCTGGCGCTGAGCAGCCTGTGGTTCATCACGCTGTGCGTGCTGTTTGCGATCTTGTTCTTCTGGACGAGTCGGTTTCTCAGTTGAGCGGCTCGATGATCGGCGCGGCCAGCCCGCTCAGGCTAGCTTGGCCGGCTTGGCTCTGCGCCCATTCGATGAACTGGCGCAGCAGGCCGGTTGGCTCTTCAAGGCTGACGAAGTAGATGGTGGAGCGCAGTGGGTAGCGGTTATCTTGGATCATCTCCAGCGTTGGCGCGACGCCCTCGACGCTGAGCAGGCGCAGGCCTGGGGCCGCTTCCATCAACGGCAGGTAGGCGACGCTGCCCGCTGTCTGGCGCAGGGTGCTGACGATGGCCGAGGAGGAACTGAGCAGCAACGCGTTGGGGTTGGTGCGGCGGTTGCCCATGACGAGGCGCTCGAACTCGGTGCGGATGTCGGACCCTGCTTCACGGCTGATGAGGGTCACCGCTTCGTCCAGCCCGCCCAACTCTTGCCAATTGGTGATGCCGCCGAGGTAGAGATTGCGAATATCCGACAGGGTGACGTCGGTCAGCGGGTTGCTGAGCGGCACAGCGATCACGATGCCCACTAGGGCGATCGGCATCGCCCAGATCGGCAGGTCAGCCGAGATCGGCAGTTCGGTCGTCACGAAGCAGTCGATCTCGTTGTTCAGAATGCGGCGCAGCAGCGCAGCATGGTTGCTCACGGTCGTCTCGAACGCGATATGCGCGCCAGACTGGTTGTAGCTGGCAGCCAAGCGCCGAACGAGCGGGGCGGCGACGTCGGTCGTGTGTAGGCGCAAGGATGGCCAGAGCGTCGGCGCGGCGGTGGGGCGCAGGCTGCTACAGCCCACTGCTGCCACTGTCACCAACACCGCCAAGCCTCTGTGAGCCGCCCGTCTCATCGCGGTTAGTCTCGTTTTAAATAACGGTTCAGGAATGCGCCAGTGTACGCTGCTAGCCGCCCCTCGATGATCGCTTGGCGCATTTGGGCGACGTGGTGGATCAAGAAGTGCACGTTGTGCAGGCTGAGCAGGTAATGGCCGAGCAGCTCGCGCGTGATGACGAGATGCCGCAGGTACGCCCGCGAAAAATTCTCGGTGTAGCAGCCGGTGTTCTCCATCAGGGGGCGCGGGTCGTCGCGGTAGATCTGGTTGCGCATGTTGACGCGGCCATCGGGTGTGAGGGCGCTGCCGTGGCGGGCGATGCGCGTGGGCATCACACAGTCGAAGAGGTCAACGCCGCGGGTGATCGCCTCGGCGAGGTCGTCTGGCTCGCCCACGCCCATCAGGTAGCGCGGCGCGGCGTCAGGCAGGTGGGGCAAGGTCGCGTCGAGCGTGTCGTACATCTCGCGCTTGGTCTCGCCTACGGCCAGCCCGCCGATGGCATACCCCTTGAAGCCGATGGCCTGCAAATGTTGGGCGGACTGCGCGCGCAGGTCGGGGAAGATGCCGCCCTGCACGATGCCGAAGAGCGCCTGCTGGCGGTCGTCGGGGTGCGCCTCGCGGCAGATTTGCGCCCAGCGGTGGGTGCGCGCTACGGCGACTTCCACGGCAGCGCGGTCAGTAGGCGGCGGGCATTGGTCGAACGCCATGATGATGTCCGCGCCGAGCGCCTCTTGGATCTGCATCGAGCGCTGCGGCGTCAGGCGCACGGGCGCACCGTCGATGTGGTTGCGGAAAGTGACGCCTTCATCGTCGATCTGGTTGATCTCGGTCAAGCTGAAGACTTGAAAGCCGCCGCTGTCGGCGAGGATGGGGCCATCCCAGCGCATGAACGAATGCAGCCCGCCCATCTGCTGGATCAAGTCCTCGCCCGGGCGCAGCGTCAGATGGTAGGTGTTGGCCAAAATGAGTGATGCGCCCACCTCGCGCAAGTCACGCGGGGGCAGCATCTTCACGGTCGCTAGTGTGCCGACCGGCGCATAGTAGGGGGTGGGAATGTCGCCATGTGGAGTGTGCAGGATGCCCGCGCGGGCTTGCCCATCACGGGCGACAATCTCGAACTCGAAGCTCATTCGCCTCATTTCTGTGTGTAGAATATCGACATTATAACACGCAGTCGAGCGCAAGCGTTTCGTGTTATGCGGTTGTTCGTTATGATTGACTTAGAACAGATGCATCGAAAGGCCTTCGTGCCATGATTAACTTGAACGACCTCATCAAAGCCGCCAATGGTCAACTGTTTGGTGAAGCTGAGGCGCAGATCTTCAGTGGCTTAGCGTTCAACCCTGCTGAGGTGCGCCCATCGTCGCTGTTTGTGGCGCTGCGCACTGCACAGGGCGACACCCACCATGATATGTACGAAGCGGTGCGCAACGGGGCAGTGGGGCTGTTGTGCCAAGAGCCGCCAGAAGAAGCTCTGCCGGGCGTGACGATCCTGATGGTGCGCGACACGGTGGATGCGCTCATGGCATGGACGCGCCACGTGTTGGGGCGCAGCGGGGTGCGCGTGGTGGCGGTGGCCGGGGCAGCGTCGCGTTCGGTGGCAGCGCACGCGCTGGCGTCGGTGCTGGCGCTGCGCTATCGCGTACATGAGGGGCTGCTCGACATCGAGGGGCCGCTGGCGCTGCCGATGACCGTGGCGGATCTACCTACGGACGCCGAATACGTGGTGATCAAGCTCGCGCCGACTGCCGCCCATCAGATGCGGGCGATGGTCGAGGCATGCAGCCCATCAGTCGTCGTGATTACTGAGATGGACGAGGTTGTGCCGGCCACGTTTGATTCACGCGCGCAGTACTTAGAAGAACACGCGCTGCTGCTGCAATCGCTCTCGCCGGCGGATTTAGTCGTGTTGAACTTCGACAACGACCAAACGCGCGAGCTGGCACAGCACACTCGCGCCCGCGTCCGCACGGTTGGGATCGACCACTTCGGCGCGGATCTGCTGGCAACGAACATCATCGTCGGGACGGAGCGCACCGGCTTCGACCTGCGCTGTGATCAGCAGCGCGAGGTCGGGCGCTGGTGTCCCGTGTTGGGGCGTCAGCAGTTGATCGCAGCGCTGGCGGGGCTGTTGGTGGGGTTAGAGTTGGGGGTGGAGCTGCGCGACGGCCTCAAGGCGCTCAGCCAGCTTGAACCGCTGCCTGGGCGGATGCGCCCGCTGCTGGGCAAGGGGGGGCTGCTGCTGATCGACGACTCGCATCATGCGACGCTGTCATCCACGCTGGCGGCGCTGGAGTGGCTGTCTGAGGCGCGGGCCGAGGGGCGCAAGGCGGCGCTCGTCCTCGGCGATTTGGACGACCTCGGCGCGAACAGTGCTTATGCCCACCGCGCCATCGGCAAGCGTGCCGCCGCTACGGTGGATTATCTCGTCACGCTTGGCAGCGAAGCTGCGCTGGCCGGCCGCAGCGCCGTTGACCAGCAAATGCCGCAGCAGCACATCCGAAGCTGCTATACCACCCAAGATGCCATTGCGGCGGTTCTGTCGTTTGAGCTGGCCCCAGAGGACGTTGTGTTGGTCATGGGCGGGGGGCGTTCACAGATGGAGCAGGTGGTGCGCGGGCTGCTGGCGCGCGCGGCGGATACGAGCCTGCTGGTGCGGCAGGCTGGCTACACGATCCCAGACACACACCGGCAGGAGCTGCGCACGGCGTGGAAAGAGATCGACCTCGACGCGCTGGCGCGCAACGTGCGCGCGCTGAAGGCGACCGTTGGGGACGATGTGGCGTTGATGGCCGTCGTCAAGTCGGATGCTTATGGGCATGGCGCGGTTCAGACAGCGCGGGTAGCGCTGGCCAATGGGGCGAGCTATTTGGCAGTCGCCAACATCCTTGAAGCGCTTGAACTGCGCGACGCAGGCATCACCGCCCCGATCCTCGTGCTGAGCTACCTGCCCGTTTCAGCGGCGCGCCTTGCCATCGCGCAGAACATCACCGCGACCGTTTATGACGTTGACCAAGCTCAGCAGTACAACCGCGCGGCCCGCGCCAGCGGGGGCAAGCTGCGCGTGCACGTCAAGATCGACACGGGCATGGGGCGGCTGGGGCTGCTCCATGCCAACGCATTGAACGCATTCCGCACGCTGAACTCGATGCGCCACCTTGACATTGAAGGGGTCTACACCCACTTTGCCACCGCTGATGAAGATGCACAGTTTGCGCAGCACCAGCTCGGCAACTTCAAGCAGCTCGTGCGGCTGCTGCGGGCGGGGGGCTTTGAAATCCGCTACTACCACGCGGCCAACAGCCCCGCGACCCTGCTTGACCCTGAGATGCACTTCAACCTCGTGCGCACTGGCATCGCCATGTATGGCTTAGAGGCGTCGCGTCTGGTGAAGATGCCCGCTGGCATTCAGCCGGTTATGAGTTGGAAGACAACCGTCCTGCAAGTGAAGCAGCTCCCTGCCGGGCACGCGGTGGGCTACGGGCGCACGTACATCACGCGCAGCGCTGAAACGATTGCCGTGCTGCCGGTGGGCTACGCGGATGGGCTGCGTCGCTCGCCTTACACGTGGAAAGAGGTCTTGATCCGCGGGCAGCGCGCGCCCGTGATTGGCCGCGTCAGCATGGAGAAGTGCACGGTAAACGTCAGCCACATTGCAGACGTGAGCGCCGGCGATGAGGTGGTGCTGTTGGGGCGGCAGGGCTACGACCGCATTACAGCGGAAGAGGTGGCCTTGTGGCTGGGGACGATCAACTATGAAGTGACGACAACCATTCAGCCGCGCCAAGCGCGCCGTTACTAGGCCCCTGTCGCCAGCATGGCTTGCAGCGCTTCAAGGATCGTCACGCGGTCTGTGCCGAAGGCGAAGCGCTGCACCCACCGCCGCTGCGAATCCAGCACGAAGTAGCTAGCAGTGTGGTCAACGAGGTAGAAGCCACTCTCGTTGGGCGCGCTGTAGACAAAATCGACGGAAAAGGGCCGCCCGATCTGGCGCACAAGGTCAGGGTCACCGGTGAGGGCGATGATGTCCTCGGCCACGCCGAGCTGCTCTAAGCGGAAACGTAGAAACTCCGGCGTGTCGCGGTTACCATCGACGCTGATGAAGACGAAATTCACGCGGTCGGCGTCGTCGCCGAGGGCGCGGCGCACGCGCTGGAACTCACGCAGCGTCAGCGGGCAAATATCCGGGCAGTTGGCAAACCCGAAGAACAGCACGCTGGGCTTGCCGTTGAGCTGGGCCGCGCTGAAGGGCTGGCCGCTGCTGTCGGTGAGTGTCCAATCGCCAGTGGGCTGCGGCGGGTCAATGACGACGACATCGCTGGCGGGTAGAAAGGGGGTGGGCGACGGCGGCGCGTTCAGCTCGCGCACGAGAATGAACCCCGCCACGGCGGCAATCGCCACGATCAACACGGCCACGACAGCGAACAACAGGGCGTTAGAGGTGGATTTGGCTGGCATAGCACTCAGACTAATTTGGGTGTTATCGAGTGCATTTTAAGGTACACTGAAAGCAATGAGCAGGGTGAGTCAGGTTAATGTTGATGAGCCAATCCGACCCGCAAGAATCGGAGTTGACCCACGGCATCTGGATCCAACTGTTGGATGAAGGGGCGATTGTAGCGGTGCGCATTGCGACCATTGAGCGCCCGTCTCTGGACTGTTTGAGCCGTTGGTTGGAAGCGCGTTTGAGCGCTTGGGATGCATTGCAGCCGTGGTTAGCCATGTATGATGTGACAGCGCCAAATGTCATGCTAACGCTGTATATGCGGCGGCGCGTGTTCGAATTTGCTGTGCTGCGCCCTGAGGTGCGCGGGCGGGTGGCGTTTGTGATGCGGCGAGACGCGGCCACCATGTTGTTTAACTTGCTTCAGTCGGGGACGTCGAGGCGCGCTCGTGAGTGGCGCGTGTGGTTTGACCGTCAACAAGCGCTGGCGTGGCTGCGCGAGCTGTTGTAGCGCACTTCTGATGTGCTCACGCCTGTGCTACAATCGACCTGTTCACACTGTGTTTATCAGGATACGTTCATGCCGACAGACTACCTTTTCCGCGGCGACCTGACAGAGCTTGACCCCGACATCGCCGAGTTGATCCGTCATGAGACCGCACGTCAGCAGCGCAAGCTGATCATGATCCCGTCCGAGAGCACCATCCCGCAGGCTGTGCAGGAAGCGGTTGGCTCGCCGTTTATGAACATCTACGCGGAGGGCTACCCGCTGGAGGCCACGCGCACGATGAGCCAACGGCAGCTTCTGGACTATCATCAGCGCTTGCCAGAGTATCGGCGCTTGGGCGACAACCGCTACTATGAAGGCACGGAGTATGCCAACGTCCTAGAATCGCTCACGCGCCGCCGCGCCGCCGAGCTGTTCGCCAACGAGCGCGTGAGCGCGGATCAACTGTTCGTGAACGTGCAGCCGCTTTCTGGCGCGCCCGCTAACAGCGCGGTGTACACCGCCCTGCTCAAGCCCGGCGACACGATCATGAGCATGAACCTCGCGTGGGGCGGCCACCTCAGCCACGGCGCGCCCGCCAACCGCACTGGCAAGTTCTTCAACGTCGTGGCCTATGGCATCGACCCCGAAACCGAAAACCTTGACTACGATGCGATGATGAAGCTGGCGCTAGAGCACCAGCCGAAAATCGTCATCGGCGGCTACAGCAGCTTCCCGCTCGCGCCTGATTGGCAGCGGTACCGCGAGATCGCCGACGCGGTGGGCGCATACCTGCTGGCGGATGTGGCGCACTTTGCCGGGTTGATTGCCGCCGGGGCCTACCCTAGCCCGGTGGGCATCGCCGACATCGTGACCTTCACCACGCACAAGACGCTGCAAGGACCGCGCGGCGCGATCATCCTCACCCACCGCGCCGACCTGAGCGCCAAGCTCGACAAGGGCGTCTTTCCGGGCGAGCAGGGCGGCCCCCACATGAACCAGATCGCCGGGCTGGCGGTAGCGCTGCGCTTGGCCACGACCGAACAGTTCCGCACGTTGCAGCATCAGACCGTGGCCAACGCCCGCCGCCTTGCGCAGCGCCTGCAAGCACGCGGCCTGCGCGTCGTCTACAAAGGCACAGACAGCCATATGTGCGTGGTCGACGTGCGCAGCATCAAAGGGCCAGACGGCACAGCGCTCGGCGGCGTGCCTGCGGCCAAACTGCTGGACTTAGTTGGCGTCGTCTGCAACTTTCAGACCATCCCCGGCGACACGAGCGCCCTGCGCCCGTCTGGCATTCGCCTCGGCCTGCCGTGGATCACGCAGCGCGGCTGCGCGGAAGCGCACATCGACGAGCTGGCCGACATCATCGCCGACGTCCTGACGCAGACGATCCCCTACACGACGCACGCCGCAGGCAAGAAAGAGTTCCGCGCCAAGATCCCGTTTGACGTGCTGCAAAAGGCGACCGTGGCCGTGCGCCACCTTGTCGGGCGGCTGGGAGTAGACACCGACGCCGTGGAAGATCGCTACCCGCACTTCTGCGACATCAGCGACGACTACCCCAGCGGCTGGTACACGTTCGACGTGCGCGGCGACAAGGCGCTAGAGTTCCTGCACATCGCGCTCACGAGTGACGTGCGCAGCCTGACCGACGGCGCGCAACAGCCCACCCGCCTGCTGGAGCCAGACGGCCGCATCATGGCCACCGGCACAGTCGAGCGCGTGACGAGCGACCACTTTAAGCTGCATATCAGCGAGAACACGGCGCGCGTGGGCACATGGCTGCGCGCCCTCTCGGATGGCTACGTGCTGGCTGATCTGCACGATGTGAGCGTGACGCTGCCCGGCCCGGTCGACGTGGCCGACGGCGGCAGCTCCATCGCCCGCAAGCTGGACGAGACAGCGGTCATCGCCCCCAAGACCTACTTCATCGGCTACAACGGCGAGCGCTTCAGCGAGCATCAGGACATCCCGCTGCCCGCGTTTACGTGGGACGCGCCGACGGATGCACCGCTGCTCACGACCCCGCTCACCGAGCTGCACCGCGCACTTGGCGCCAAGATGGCCCCATTCGCGGGCTATGAGATGCCGCTGTGGTACGACAGCGTGATCAGCGAACATCTGGCTGTACGCCAGCGCGCGGGGGTGTTCGACGTCACCCACATGGGCGTGTTCCACGCGCACGGGCCACACGCTGCCGAGTTCCTGCACGCGGTGACGACCAACGACGTGCTCAAGCTCAAGGTGGGGTCGTCGCACTACACCTTTCTGCTGGACGTGGACGGCCAGCCGCTGGACGACCTGCTGATCTACCGGTTGGGCGTCGGTGAGTTCTTTATCGTCGTCAACGCCAGCAACAACGACAAGAACTGGGCGTGGCTGAACGCGGTCAAAGCGGGCCGCGCGCTGATCGACCGCGCCTACCCGGGGCGGCGGCTGCCGTGGACGGACTTCACCCTGCGCGATCTGCGCGCGGAGTCCAGCGGGGCAGATCGTCGGGTGGACGTGGCGCTGCAAGGCCCGCACAGCCTGCAGGTGCTGCTGGCGCTGGGCGTCGCGCCGGACGACCTCGCGCGGGTGCAGGCGCTGCCGTGGGCGGGGATCACGCGCGCCACGCTGGGCGGCTTTGATCTGATCGTCAGCCGCACCGGCTACACCGGCGAGCGCGTGGCCTATGAACTCTTCCCACACCCTGACGAGGCGGCGGCGCTCTTCCAACGCTTGATCGAGCACGGCGCGACGCCCTGCGGCCTTGCCAGCCGCGACAGCCTGCGCATCGAAGCGGGGCTGCCGCTCTACGGCCACGAGCTGGGCGGAGAACTGGGCCTCACGCCGTTTGAAGCGGGCATGGGCAGCTATGTCAAGCTCAACAAGCCGTTTTTCGTGGGCAAGCGCGCGCTGCAGCAGCGCGAAGCGCAGCGCAGCCGCGAGGTCGTGCGCTTCCGCATGAGCAAGAAGCCCTCGCGCCCAGCGCATCAAGGCGACCGCGTGGTCGACGCGTAGGGGAACGAGATCGGCGTGGTGACGAGCTGCAGTATCGACTCTGAGGGCTATCAGCTTGGGCAGGCGCTGCTCAAGGACGGCAGCCGTAAGGTCGGCAGTCAGATCGGCGTGTTCAGTGGGTCAGCTGCGGGCCGCGCCAAGCCTGAGCCAGAAGCAGCCTGCATCATCAGCCGCTTCCCTGAGCGCAAAGCCTGACACGCTTGAACGCCCCTCGGTGACGCGGGGCGTCTTGCTGTCGGGCTGACGGCCAGAGCGCCTAGCAGGGGGCGCATGTGCTTGAGGTTGCGCGTGAAGAGCGGGGCGCGCGTTCGGGCGCAGGCCGCCGCGATGAGGCAGTCCGTCAGTTCGACGTTGTGGCTGAGGCCGTAGCTGAGCAGATAGTGATAGGCTTGCTGCTGGTCGCTCGGCGTCAAGTAGACAACGTCAAACTGGCGCAGCAGCTCCAACGTGATCCTCACAGCGCGCTTGTCGCGCGCGCCGTGGATCACTTCGAGTTGAGTGATGCTCACGATGCGCAGCTTATCCGCGACGTTGGCTAACCATTCTTGGGCGGGGGTGTAGCCACGAATAAGGTCGATGATGACGTTCGAATCAACCAGCGCGATCACGCAAGCCCCTTTCGTTGGCGGCGTTTGGCGCGCTGTTCTTCGATCCACGCGACGCCATCCATCTTGATATGCGACCATGCCTCAAAGATCTCAGGATGCGCCTCCATCCACGCCACGACCTCCGCGCCGGGTTTGGGGTCGGGCTGCATGAGCGCCTCGATCTGTGCCCACTCTTCGGGCGTCCAGTCGGTGTCAGGGTTGAAGGGGCGCTCTACGTGGACGACGACCTCGCCATCCGGGAAGTCGGGCAGGTCAAGCTCGGCTTTGCCATTGCGCACGGTCACTTTGAGTTGGCGGGTCAGTTTGTTCATGGCACACTCCGTGTTAATGGGGATGATACGTCATTCGCCGAAGTGGTTGCGCGTGGCGATGCGCAGAGAGCGCTCATGCGGCGCGAACACGATGATCATGTCATTGGGCTGGAGGGTGATGTGGTGCGGCGGCTGGATCGCGCTTTGGCCGTCGCGCACGTGCAGCACGATGTCGCAGCGCTCGGTCGTCTGTATCTCGCCCACGGTGCGGTTGAGCAAGAAGGACTTGTCGCTCACAGTCAGCTTGATCGTGCTGTACTTCTCTGCGCCGACTTGGATCGATTGGGTGATCTCGACGCCCAACGCTAGCCCGGCGAAGACAGGCGCGCTCAACTCGCTGGAGCTGATGATGGCGTCTACGCCGAGGAATTGGCGCATCTGCGCGCCGAGGTTTTCATCCCATACACGGGCGATGACGCGCACCTTCGGGTTGATCTGGCGCACTTTCATCACGGCCTCAAGGTTGATGTGATCATCGCCAGTGCAGGCGATGAACGTCTCCGCAAAGCGCAGGCCGGCCTTTTCAAGGGCGAGCGTCTCGCGCCCGTCTAATATGATCTGCGGGACGCCCAATTCGCTGAGGACGAAATCCTTTTCTTTGTCGCTCTGATTGTCGATCACGACCACGTCGACGCCTATTTCCGCAAGGGTGCGCACCACGCGCAGCCCGACGTGCCCCGCGCCAAAGACGATCACGTGGTTTCGATAGGTGCTCACAAGCGCTTCCCTCCATGCATCGCGCCGCCCATTGCGGTCAAAGAACAGCCGAACAAAGTCAACGACGCCGTTACCGACGATAAACAAGAACACCAACGGCAGTGCATACCAGAAGATAATGAGATACCACTCCGCCGGTGTGTCATAGGGTGGCTCGATGATCATCAACTGAAGCATGATATAGGGCCGGTCGATCCATGCCAGTTCTTCTCGCCCAGAAAACTCGTGCAGCTCACCGTATACGTATCCCAAGACGAACAGCACGAACAAGAACGCGGTGATGCTCGTGCGGAACTCGCGCCACAGGGCGGTCGTGTCGCGCCACAGGGCTTTGAAAAAGCGCAGAAGGCGGCTGCGGCGGCGACGAAAGGTGACAAGCTGAGTCAAGGTCATAAGCTTAGCAGATGGCGGCTGTTCTGTTCATTTAATCCGATTATACCTTGTAAAACGCACAGGCAGGTTGCACGCCGCGCGCACACCCTGCCTGTGAAGGTCAAAGCTTTGGACGAGTGACGGTTAATCGCCTGCTTCGGGCAAGGCGGGGCGGCAGCACAGCACGAGCTGCTTGGCCGCGCGGACTTCGTCAAGGCGGCGGACGGGGGCGTTCACCGGCGCGTTGAGCAGCAGTTCGGGCGTTTCAACTGCCTCACGCGCGATCTTTTTCATCACATCGATGAACTCATCGAGCGTCTCTTTGGCTTCGGTCTCGGTTGGCTCGATCAAGAGCGCCTGCGGGACGATCAGCGGGAAGTAGTTGGTGGGCGGGTGAATGCCGTAGTCGATTAGGCGCTTGCTGATGTCCAGCGCGTGGATGTCCGGAGCGTCGTCAAGGCGCGCCTCGATCACGAACTCATGGCCGCAGTAGCGCGGGTAGGGGATCTTGTAGGTGTCCATCAAGCGGGCGCGGACGTAGTTAGCGTTCAGGACGGCATGGCGGCTCACCTCGCGCAGGCCGGCGGCCCCATACGCGCGGATGTAGGCGTAAGCGCGGACGTGCATCCCAAAGTTGCCATGGAAGGCTTTCATGCGCCCGATGCTCTGTTCGGGCATCACCAGCCCATAGAGGGGCGGTTCATCGCCCTCGGACTGTTCGACGATCTCCACGATCGGGCCGGGCAGGAAGGGCTTGAGTTTGGCGTTCACGCCGACGGGGCCGCTGCCGGGGCCGCCGCCGCCGTGGGGCGTGCTGAAGGTCTTGTGCAGGTTGTAGTGCAGCACGTCAAAGCCTAGCTCGCCGGGCTTGACCACGCCCATCAGCGCGTTCATGTTCGCGCCGTCCATATACATCAGGCCGCCCGCTTTGTGCACGAGGTCGACGATCTCCAAGATGTTGTGCTCGAACAGCCCGAGCGTGTTCGGGACGGTGATCATCATCCCGGCGATCTCGTCGGCGCGTTCGCTGCACACCTTGCGCAGCGCCTCAAGGTCAACGCCGCCTTCGGCGTCGGCGGGCAGCTCGATCACCTCAAACCCGGCCATCGTGACAGTGGCGGGGTTGGTTCCGTGGGCGCTGTCTGGGACGAGGATCTTGGTGCGCTGCGTGTCGCCACAGCTGACGTGATACTTGCGGATCATCAAGATGCCCGCGAACTCGCCGTGCGCGCCCGCGGCGGGCGCAAGGCTGACCGCCTCGAACCCGACGATCTCGCCCAACCACTGCTGCAGCGCGTACATGAGCGCGAGCGCGCCCTGTGCGCCTTCGTCGTCGGTCAGTGGGTGAAGCTGCGCAAAGCCGGGCAGCCGCGCCATGTCCTCGTTAAGCTTGGGGTTGTACTTCATCGTGCACGAGCCGAGCGGGTAGAAACCCTTGTCGATGGCGTAGTTGAGGCTGCTGAGCTTGATGAAGTGCCGCACCACTTGCAGCTCGCTGAGTTCGGGCAGGCGCAGCTCATCGCGCAGCAGCTCGGTCGGCAGGTCTTCGGTCGGCACGTCGCACGCGGGGAGGTTGACCCCGACGCGCCCGGGCACGCTCAGGTCATAAACGGTTGGTTCCAGCGCTTTGAGCTTCGACTGGTCTGCTACTTTGTCTGCCATCATGCCAACTTCTCCAACATCTCTACCAATACGTCAATTTCTTGTTTGCTGTTCATCTCGGTCACGCACAGCAGCATGTGATCCGTCAGATGCGGGTAGTCCGCGCCGAGGTCGTAGCCACCGATGATACCTTCAGCGATCAAATGTTGGTTGATCTCACTGACGGGGCGCGGGCACTTGACTACGAACTCGTTGAAGAAGGGGCGGCTCATGTCCACGTAGTAGCCGTTCAGCGCAGCGATGCGGCGGGCGGCGTAGTGCGCCTTGTGATAGTTCAACTCGGCTACTTGGCGCAGGCCGCGTTTGCCCAGCAGCGAGAGGTGAATGCAGATCGCCAGCGCCATCAAGCCCTGATTGGTGCAGATGTTGCTGCTGGCGTGCTCGCGGCGGATGTCCTGCTCGCGCGGGCGCAGGGTCATCACGTAGGCAGGGCGACCGTCCCGATCAACTGTCTCGCCGACGATGCGCCCGGCAATCTTGCGGACGTACTTGCTCTTGACGGCGAAGAAGCCGCAGTATGGGCCGCCGAAGCCCAGCGGGATGCCCAACGGCTGTCCCTCGCCGACGACGATGTCCGCGCCCAACTCGCCGGGCGATTTGAACAGCGCCAGCGCCAGCGGGTTCACCACGAACACGAGCAGCGCCCCCTTCGCGTGGACTTTGTCCGCGAGGCGCTCGAAATCTTCAATCTGGCCGAAGAAGTTGGGGTACTGCACCGCCAGCAAGGCCGTGTCCTCGTCCACGAGGTCAGCGAGTTCCGCCGCAGTGCGCGGCGCGTCGTCGCCGACGAACACGAGGTCACGGCCTTGATTGTAGGTGCGCACGACCTCGCGGTACTGCGGGTGAATGGCATAGCTGAGGACGATCTTCTTGCGCTTGTCGAGCACTTGGCGGGCGACTGTGACGGCTTCGGCGAGGCTGGTCGCGCCGTCGTAGTGGCTGGCGTTGGCCGCGTCCATGCCAGTGAGGGCGCACATCATGCTCTGATACTCATAGGTGGCTTGGAGCGTGCCCTGCGACATCTCCGGTTGGTAGGGGGTGTAGGCGGTGTAGAACTCGCCGCGCAGCAGCAGTTGGTTTACCGCGCTGGGGCTGAAGTGGTGATAGGCCCCTGCCCCACGGAACAGCGCAAACTCGCCGGCGTGCTCGTTAGCCTCGGCCAGTGCCTGCATCTCGGCAGTGATCTCCAGCTCGCTTAGCGCGTCAGGCAGGTTGAGCTTCGGGAAGCGGTGCGACGCTGGAACGGCTTCAAACAAGTCTTCAATCGTCGTCACGCCGATGGCAGCCAACATCTGCTGCCGTTCAATTTCTGTGTGGGGGATATAACCGCTCATCGTCTCTGACAATTCCAACTCTGCAAAGGTTTAACGCGATTCACAATAGGCCTTGTAAGCGTCCGCGTCCATCAAGTCGTTGAGGGGGGCAGGGTCGCTCACCTTGATTTTGACCATCCAGCCTGCGCCGTAGGGGTCAGCGTTGACCGTTTCAGGGGCGCTCTCTAGCGCGGTGTTGACCTCGACGATCTCACCAGCCACGGGGCTGTAGATGCTGCTGGCCGCCTTGACGGACTCCACTTCGCCGACGGCGTCACCCGCCGCGAGGGTCGTGCCGACGGGTTTGAACTCGACGTACACGAGGTCGTTGAGCGCGTCTTGGGCGTAGTCGCTCACGCCCAGCGTGGCGATGTCTCCTTCGAGGCGCACCCATTCATCGCTCTTGGCGTACTTCAGATCAGCGGGGTATTTCAGCTCTGCCATACCGTTATCCTTTCATTGTCGGAAAAATAAAAACAGGGCGCTTCAGCTCTGCTTTCTGTGCGCCCTGTCAGCTTTCAGGGTGTCCCATCCGCAGATCCACGTTACCTGAGAGTTTCATCCATGTGCCAGCACCACACATGCACTTGCCCCTTCGGTGGCCCATCGGCTGGGCGCTCTCTCTGCCGGACAGTTGAGTTATACACACGATTGTAACAAATCCATCTATCAGAGCGCAAGCAGCGAAACGTACATTCAGGCCGTACCCTTAAATCCCCGCTCCAAGTGACCTACCTGCCGTGCCGAGCGCTCAAGCACTTGGCCCCCTGATGCAGTTTGAAAAATTAACACCAAGCTGCGCCAACATCGCGCAGCACCCGCGGACGCGGCCTGTCGCGTCCGCGGGCGCTTCGGGGGGAGGAGGCCTGACCAAGCCACCAGCGCGTTTTGACAGCCCATTAACCAAGAGTTAAACTTGAGAGGGTTGTGCAAGAGACACAAATAAAGCTTTAGGAGGCTTTTTATGAAGGAATACCCAACCGACAGACTACGTAACGTGGTGCTGGTCGGGC
>DAOUBS010000027.1:0-5493 GCA_034432435.1 Anaerolineae bacterium | reverse complement strand
ACCAGATCAAAGACTGCTCCGTTTTCGATCTAGTGTATGACGATAAGAAATGGGGGATGGATGGTTTACTCCATCAGTGCCATCTTGAGACGCTGCGCAAAGCACAGGTGGTGCGCTTCAAAGCTTTGAACATGACCAAGCAGCACGAAAATTATTACATGAATTATCCTGAGGCGTTAGAAAACTCACTCAGCGAGGATGCCTACAAAAACTTCAAAAATCATTGGGAGACCCTTAACACCTTCCGTCTAGACGATCATTACAATCGCGTTGTTTTTAACTTTAACGGGCAGGAAATTCACTTTAGAATCACCTACGAGACGGTCTGGTCACTCGGTGATCTATTTAGCATCATCCGCTATTTCCCTTACGCTCCTGAAGATGCTAACAAATACACCGCTGCATGTATGCAATTTATCGACACTCCCAAGCCAAGTTGCGTAGAAGTCTGGAAGATGGAAGGCACTTCTCATCAAAGCATCCTTAATAAGCCTCAGACGTCCACCAATGAGCCTCAGACCGTCTCCATCCAACCATCACGCCGCCTGACCCGCCGCCGCCAGCGCGTGCGCTAAGAGCAGCACCCCGTGAGCGATGTCCTCAGGTGATGTGTACTCCTCTGGACGGTGACTGTAGCCGTTCTGCGAGGGCACAAAGATCATACTCGTCGGGCAGAGCTGCGCCATGAACAGCGTATCGTGATAGGCGCGGCTCACCATGACTTGATGCGCCAAGCCGAGCGCGTCCGCCGTCTGCTGTAGCAGCGACACCAACGCCTCACCAGACGAACAGGGCACATCGCGGTTGACGATGCTCACTTCCGCGTGCACGCCGCGCCGCTCGGCGATCTCGTCAAGCGCTGTGATGATGCTGTCCACCATCGCATCGCGCGAGACAAGGGCCACATCGCGGATGTCCACTTGCAGCGTGACGCGGCTCGGGATGCTGTTCACCGCTCCCGGGTAGACTTCCAAGCAACCGACGGTCGCCACTGCATCAGGGCTTTTGCTGGCGCGGGCGGTGCGCTCTATGGCCAGAATGAGTTCAGCGCTGGCAGTGAGCGCGTCGCGCCGCTCTGGCATCAGCACAGCACCCGCATGCCCTCCCTCGCCTTCGATCACCACCTTGAGCGTCGCGGGGGCGGCAATCGCGCTTACAATCCCGATCGGTAGGCCAGCCCGCTCAAGCCGATGCCCCTGCTCGATATGCAGCTCAACAAAGCCGTAGTAATGCCCAACAGGCAGCTTGACCGTCTCCAGCGGCGCAGTGTAACCCGCCTGCCGCCGCGCGCTGTCGAAGTCCACGCCATCGCTGTCGCGCAGTTGACAGAGCTGCTCTGGCGTCAGCGCGCCTGCCAGCGCGCGGCTGCCCAAACAGCCCACACCGAAGCGTGTCGGCTCCTCAGCAGTGAACAGAATCACTTCGATCGAACGCAGCGGCACGTAGCCAGCGCGTCGCAGGGCGCGCACGGCCTCAATCGCCCCCAACACCCCCACTGTGCCATCGTAGCGGCCTGAAAACGGGATCGCGTCGATGTGCGAGCCGGTCGCCATCGCGGGCAGCGTCGGATCGCTCCCCTCCCAACGCCCGAACACATTGCCCACCGCGTCCTCGCGCAGGGTCAAGCCAGCTTCACGCATCAACCGCCTGACGTAGTCACGGGCGGCTAGCTCAGTCGGGGTGAAGAGGACGCGCGTTACAGCGGGCGGAGGCGCGTCAGAATACGAGGCCAACTCGTTCAGCTCGGCTTGCAAACGCATTGAATCGATCTCAAGCGGTTTCACGGCGCTCCCTCACTCTGCCAGTGGATCACGGTTAACGTCTTTGTAATAGATGTAGGTGCTCTGCGTTTTGCCGATGGCACAAAACCACTGCGGACAGTATGGCCCCATCCAGATGGTGTCCCCCGCTTGGATGGGATACCAGCACTCATCTAGCCGATAGACCCCCTGTCCCTCCAGCAGGTAGAGGCCGTGTTCCATGATGTGGGTCTCGACAAAGGGCAGCGCCGCCCCGGGCTGGAACGTAAACAGGTTAATCGCCATGTCGTAGGCGAGGTCAGTTGGCAGCAGCACGCGCAGCCGCGCTGCCTCGTCGCCCATGAACGGCTCCCCTTCCCCGGCCCATGCATCGCCAACGTGGACCACAGGCCGATCCTCCGGCGCTGAATGAAATGGGACGTAAGGCTTTTCAAAGACGAGCAAGCGCGTCGTTTCCGCCTCGCTGCGCAGTTCATGCAGGGTGTTCGGCGGCAGATAGACGAAATGGCCCGCTGGTATCATGTGGCGCTCTGACAGCACCTCAACGACGATCTGGCCTTCAAGCACATACACAAAGCGCTGCACACCCGCCGCTGGAGGCGCGCCAACGCCATCCGCCCCTATCGTGACAAAATACTGCAAGAACCGAGGCTTGCCGCGCATCTGTGGTGAGATCAAGATCACGCCGCGCGCGTCGGCCCCGCTCCAGCCGGACAGCGCCCCCCACACGTGCCCATCTGGGGCGATGAAAGCGTGATTCTGCTGTACAGATGTCCGCGTGTGACCGATGATTGACGAGCGCATACGCTGTGTTCCTCCGCTGCCTGAACGCGGCCCTAATTTAACACAGCGCGCATGTTTTACAAACGAAACTGGCTTACCATGGCACATGCCAAACCAATGTGGACTTAATTAAACACATTGTACACAGACCATCTTAGACGTGAACACACTAGTATTTCATGTATGTTATAAAGAAATTTACACAAGAAACATCCACTAAGAGATAGTGTGCGAGAATAAAAAAAGCCGACTGTGACTAGTCGGCCTGGATGTGCGGCAGGGCAATCGCGTTCTAACAATTCAGGATTTCGAGCAGATAGTCATTGTGCCATCCTGGATTTCAATGGCCCAATGCCCGCGTATTACTTCCAAAAAATAGGCGGCAGATGCCGAACGACTGGATTGGACAGCGCCTCCCCGCGTTAGATTGCAGTGCTAAACGATTTTGTCTGGGCTGCATAGCAAAGGAGATCATCTATGTTGCGATTCCGCTTCTCAATCTCAACGTCCGTTGTCCCTGCTTTGCTGGTAGGTTTTATACTGGCTGTTCTCGCGCCTCCTGTCACCCAGGCGCAGTCAGGCCCGCTTATTGTTTACGCAACTTATTGTCTACGCAACCCCCAACAGCGGCCCACCCGGAACGACCTTCATGATCACAACGGCTGGGGGCGGTTTCGAAGGGGATCCGTTTGAATGTAGAGTTGACGGTGTTTCGGCTGGTTCTGCCGATTACTATGCCCCAATCTATTACACCGTGCCCACTGTTTACTCTGCCGGCGCAGTCTTGACTATCTACTGTTTCCAGCCCAGTCTGCCAGACAGCAGCCCCTGGGCGGGTTCTACCACCTTCTTCGTGACGTCCCCCGACAGCGACGGCGACGGCATCCCGGATGATCAGGACGCCTGCCCCTTCGAGTTTGGGGCGTCCGACAACAAAGGCTGCCCGCTGCCCACTGAGACGCCCACCCGCATCCCAGCAACGCGCGTCCCGCCAACGGCTACCCCAACACCGACGGCCACGCCAGACACGCGCCTCACGCTGCCAACAGACATCGACCTGTCGCGTTTAGTGAATTGCCCAGAACTGGTGCAGCAGACGGCAAGCTTGTCTCGCGTGCAGATGCTCAGCGTGCTCAACAGCCTCAACAGTGACGCGCCCTGCGCCCGGGCTACTGCTTCGACCCCGACTTCCTGGCCTACTACGCGCGCACACTACTCACGGGCGATCCGTTCGACCCAAGCGCGGCTGCTGCCCCAACCGTTCCGGACTTTGGCGAGCGCACAGGCGACCCCGACTTTGACTTCTTGATCGAGTGCGGCCTGATCGACGCCAAGACGATCAGCACATTTATCGACTCCACCCGCGCGGACGGGCGCATCTACCTCCTCGACATGCCGCTGCCCTTCACACTGGCGCAGATGCGCACGTGGGCAGCCGACTTCCGCGCGCGCGGGGTCTGCCCGACAGGCGAGGACGTGGCTCGGTTCCAGCAGGAATCTGCGCCCGTGCTCGAAGTTCAGCCCGCTGATAACTTCTTCGAGATCCAGCCGACCCCAGCGCCGCGCCAAGCCTTTGGCGACGAGGACTGGGATTTCCTCGCGGAGTGCGGCACGATCCCAGCCGACGCGCTGGCCGACATCCTAGACGGGCGCGAAATCTCGGCGGGGATCATGGTGCGCGAGATCCTGCTGCCCTTCACGCGGGCGGAGCTGCGCGCGTGGGTGCAGAACTGGCGGGTCGTCCCGCCCCGACACCTGCCCCTCGCCGGACGACTACGCCGACTTCGTGATGAGCCGGGCTGGGGTCGAGCGCGCCAGCCTGCGGCTGGACACCATCACCTGCCCGACCGACCCACGCCCGATCCCCACGCCCGAGATGCTCGAGCTGGTTTACCGGATGCGCAGGATTGGACGCTTCCTCCCGACAGGTCTGGCTGGATCTATCGCTCGATTTATTCATACGCCTACTCTTGAGCAAGAGGCTATGGGGTATGTATATGGTTCCACTTCGAGCCAACTCTGTGCTTTGATGAGCGGTGACCCGTTCAGTTTGACTGACGTGAGGTTAATAGACGACTACGGCCGCGAAGGCTTGTTATCTTTAGGTCACGCTTGGACAACAGAGTGCCTTGGTGGTCGCTACGAAGCGGTGGACTACGCCGATGTTCTCCGACACATTGCCCACCGAGAGACCACACCCGCTGTCGCCCGAAGTGTGTTCAGAGCTGGATCGCGCGCGGAGCGGGCGCGCATCTGGTGCGAGTACATCGACGGATTGCTGCAAGGAGACGCGGTCATTATCACATCAACGCAAGCGGTTCCTCTGACCGTCACGCCTGTTGTGGCCATTCCTGTCCGTCCTGGTGAAGAAGTTCCCGTCGGTCAACTCCCCGAGCTGACGGAGCCGTTCAACGGTCGGTTTGCGGGCAACGTCTACAACGTGGTGTGCAACGAGTACGATGCGGGCTTCATCACGAGAGGGCGCGTGCCAGAGGGCTGCCGCCGCATCACGGCTGAATTCATCGAGCCGAACGACCAGCGTGATCCGTTTGAAGCGGGCATTGCCGGCCTGCTGGTAGAGGTGAACCGTGGGCGCTGCTCGAGCTTTGGGCCGCTGGTGGCCTCCACCGTCACCGATGGCTTCGGTAACTTCGACTTCAGCGGCCTGACGAACGAGCCGCACTGCCTGAAGCTGAGCCGCAACAGCGGGGCCAACGCGATACTGCTGGACGAGAGAGGCATGTGGTGGACGCGGTTCGGGCGCACCACCGCGGACTTCATCTACGAGTTTACGCCCGGCCACGGCGGGATTGGCTACGCCGTGCCGATGCTCGAGTTCGGTTGGTGGCCGCGGCGCGCTGGCGCGAATCGGCTGGGCGGCATAGGCAGCGACCCAATATCCATTGCCAGCATTCGCCTCGAAGACTACACCGACTTGAGCAACATCAAC
>DAOUBS010000026.1:0-2748 GCA_034432435.1 Anaerolineae bacterium | reverse complement strand
CACCCCCAACAGCAGCACAACTTGCGGCTTGGTCGCACTCAAGACCAAAGCAAACGCCACCGCCCACAGCTTCCAACCACGCTCAAGCATTTCAGCCACGCACAGGCTTAAAAGAAGTGCCAGCAGCGTAAATTGACCCCATTGAAAGTGCGAGACTGTCGGCGGGAACAACAAACTCGCCAGCAGTGCGCAAGCAAGCCACAAGGGGTAAGGCTTCTCCATTTGAGACGCCGCAGCGATGCACATCACGAGCGCCATAAGAGACACCAAACTCCACAGCATCGACGCCTGACTTAAGGGGAGGCTGCCCAGCGGCAAAAACACCCCAATGGCTGTCGGCAACCAAACGGAGTTGCTGCTCTCAAACAACTGATCAATCCGATAAGGGCTACGACCGCTCAAGAGCAGATGCGTCGGCCCCCATAAGTTGTTGCGAAAGTCCCACGTACTCGATGGCACACCTGCGACAAAAAACGCGACGATGAGACTAAACAGAAGCAGGCCTGCCACAAGGTAGACCTGTTCCCCCAAAGTGTGTTCACGCCACCAGCGCATGCTCACCTACCCCAGCAGAAGATCGCCTTCTACCCCTTTGATCTGTGTAAGCATACCACGCAGTTCACGGATTTGATCGCGCAGGGCCGCCGCTTTTTCAAACTCCAGCGCTTGCGCCGCTGACTTCATCTCCTTCTCCAACTCAGAGATCATCTTCTGCAAGCGAGATGGATCAAGCGCGCGCATCGCGCTGATTGAGGGGTCTTTCACCACGCCTTCAACCTCTTCATCACCCGTCATCGCCTTCACACGGTCGGTCAGATCTTTGATCTGCTTGACGATCTGCTGCGGTTCGATGTTGTGCGCGGTGTTGTAGTCGATCTGAATCTGGCGACGGCGATCGGTCTCGTCAATCGCGCGCTTCATGCTGTCGGTCATCTTGTCCGCGTACATGATGACGTGACCCTCAATGTGGCGCGCAGCCCGCCCGATCGTCTGGATGAGCGCGCTGTCGCTGCGCAGAAAGCCTTCTTTGTCGGCATCCATGATCGCCACTAGCGACACCTCCGGCAAGTCCAACCCCTCGCGCAGCAGGTTGATCCCCACCACCACATCATAGACGCCCATCCGCAGGTCGCGCAGGATCTCAACGCGCTCTAACGTGTCTACCTCAGCGTGCAGCCACTGCGCCTTGATGCCCATCTCGTTGAGGTAGCCAGCCATCTCCTCGGCCATCTTCTGCGTGAGCGTCGTCACCAACGCGCGCTGCCCCTTTTTGACACGCAGCGCAATCTCTTGCAGCAGATCGTCCACCTGCCCGCGCACAGGCCGCACGTCCACCCGTGGGTCGACAATGCCCGTCGGGCGGATGATCTGCTCCACGATGGCTTGGCTCACCTCTTTTTCGTAAGGGCCGGGCGTCGCTGTCGTGAAGATCACATCGCGCATGCGCTCTTCAATCTCGTCGAACTTCAACGGTCGGTTGTCCATCGCGCTTGGCAGTCGGAACCCATAGTCCACCAGAACAGCCTTACGCTGACGGTCGCCGTTGTACATGCCGCGCAGCTGCGGCACGGTCATGTGACTTTCGTCGATCACCAGCAGATAGTCGTCTGGCATATAGTCTAGCAACGTAAACGGGGGGCTGCCCGGCGGGCGCTGCTCCATGTGGCGGCTGTAGTTCTCAATGCCGGACGTGAACCCGACCTCGCGCAGCATGTCAAGGTCATAGCGCACGCGCTGCTCGATGCGCTGCGCTTCCAAGAGTTTGCCCTCTTGCTTGAAGTAGGCGATACGCTCTTCAAGCTCCTTCTCGATGTCGACGATCGCCTGTTTGATGTTCTCCTCGTCGCTGATGTACTCGCGCGAGGGGAAGATGATGATATTGTTGTGCGTTCTGAGAAGCTCGCCGGTGAATGGGTCAAACTCTGTGATGCGTTCGATTTCGTCGCCGAACATGGCAATACGATAAGCCGTTTCGCTGTAGCCGGGGATGATCTCCAACGTGTCGCCGCGCACACGGAAGCTACCACGCTTCAGCACCAGGTCGTTGCGCGAGTACTGAATGCGCACCAGGTCGCGCAGCAGCTTATCACGTCGGATGACATCGCCCACCGCCAGCGGGACACTCGCGTTCTGCCAACTGCGCGGGTCGCCCACGCCGTAGATGCACGATACCGACGCGACGATGATCACATCCCGCCGCGTGAACAACGACGCCGATGTAGATAGGCGCAACCGTTCGATCTGTTCGTTGATCTGTGTCTGTTTCTCGATGTAGAGGTCATGGCGCGGCACGTAGGCCTCAGGCTGGTAGTAGTCGTAGTAGCTGACGAAGTACTCCACCGCGTTGTTGGGGAAGATCTCTTTGAACTCAGCGAAGAGCTGAGCGGCCAGCGTCTTGTTATGGGCGAGAATGAGCGTGGGCTTCTGCGTGCGCTCGATCACGTTAGCGATGGTGAAGGTCTTGCCTGTGCCGGTTGCGCCCAGCAGCGTCTGCTTCTGAATGCCCTTTTGCAGGTTGCTCACAAGTTGATCGATGGCGCGGGGTTGATCGCCAGTCGGCTTGTAGGGCGTGCCAATCTTGAGTTCAGACATGGAGCGGCCTTTCTGATCGCTTCAGCTAGACCTTCAAGGATAGAACATGTTTGCGAAAAACGGAATGTTCGCCAACGAAAAACCCAGATGCTCTTCGGGTTTTTATAATGCAGTCCGAACATCAAGACAAATGTCAAATACGCCCAAAAGCTTATG
>DAOUBS010000025.1:0-2193 GCA_034432435.1 Anaerolineae bacterium | reverse complement strand
ACGGCTGTTATTGCGGCCTCTGTGCTGATGGCTTTTGTGGGGCTTTTTACTTGGATTGGCCGCCCGGCGCTGATGCGCTTGGTTTTTCCGGCACTTGTTTTCACGTACACACTCATCACGATGTTGGGGGTGTTGATCCCGCTCTTGTCAACACCACCTACGCTGCTTGACGGGGCTGATTCGGCACAGGGAGTGTTCGAGGCGCTTTTTTCAGGTTACACAGGCATGACGCTGCTGCTGGCGCTTTACACGGTCTGGTTTTGCAATCGTTGGTCTGCGCGGGCGTTTTTTCGCGGGTACTACACGGAAAAGGACAAGCGCGTTATGGCGGAAATTGGCGTTGACCCGTCGCTGCTGTAGCGCACGAGGCTGTGCGCTCAGCGCACAGCCTTGTGCATCCTATAAACGGTTACTGCTGTTTCTTGAGTTCCTCAAGCTCCATCTGCACCAATTCGCGCCGTAGTGTTTTGCCGACGTTGGTCTTGGGCAGTTCATTGATGAAGCTGATGCGCCGCGGGACAGCGTAGGGGGCGAGCTTCTTGGCGCAGTGGTCAATCAGCTCTTGCTCGGTGACGGTGCTGCCCGGCTGACGCACGACCCATGCTTTCAACGATTCCATTCCTTCCCTCTCTGGGTTCGGGATTGCAGCGACGCCGACCTCAAGCACGTCGGGATGGCTTTTGAGAACATCCTCCACTTCAGTGGGGTAGACGTTAAAGCCGCCGATGATCGCCATGTCCTTCTTGCGATCAACGATGTAGAAGTAGCCGTCTTCGTCCATCTTGGCGATGTCGCCAGTGTAGAGCCACAGCTTGCCATCGATGACGCGCAGAGTGTTGGCCGTTTCAGTTGGCATGCCGTGATACCCAATCATCATATTCGGCCCGTGCATCAGCAGTTCGCCAACTTCACCGACGGGCACTTCCGTGATGCCGTCGTCGAGGCTGACGATCTTCATCTCCATGTCAGGGAGGGGAAGCCCGATTGACTTGGGGCGGATTTCACGGGTGACAGGGTTGCTGTGGGTGGCGGTAGGCGTCTCGCTCATGCCGAAGCCTTCACGAAGCGCGCTGCCGCTCAACTGTTCGAACTTTTCACGAACGCTTGAGGGCAGTGGGGCGGAACCGCTGAAGCAGAACTTCAACGACTTCAAGCTGGCCTCACCACTCTTGACGCGCGGGTGGTTGTTGATGGCGTTGTAGAGCGCTGGCACGCCCGGGAACAGATCTGGCTTGAAGTGGTCGATGCAGTCCACAACTTCATCTATGTCGCGGGCGTTCGGGATGATCACAACTTTGCCCCCTACGTACACTGCAAGAGCGACCACAATGACCATGCCGTATGCGTGGAAGAATGGGATTGCGCCGAGGAAGTTTAACTGGTCACCGCTGCCCTTGAACTGGCGCAGGATGACCTCTAGCTGCAACATATTGGCGACGAGCGCCTTGTGCTTGCTGACGGCGGCTTTGGGCACACCAGTTGTTCCGCCCGTGTACTGGAAGATGGCGATGTCGTCTGATGTGACGGTAACCGAAGGCTTTTGGCCGGCGTATTTTTTTAGCACATCTTGAAACGCCACATCGCCCGATTGAATCTCTACGCGGTGGCCGTCCTTCTTTTCGCGGGCGATGGTGAACAGTGTCTTGGCGATGAACGGCAGATACTCCTTCACGTTGGTGACAATGACTTTTTTCACTTTCGTTCCGGCTTGCACGCTCTTGAACGTGTTGTAGAAGAGCGACATGCAGATGACGATTTCAGCGTCACAATCGTTGATCTGATACTGCATCTTTTCGCCCGGGTAGGTGGGGTTGCAGGCGGCAACGACGCCACCCGCTTTGAGGATCGCGTAGAACGAGATGACAAACGCCGCTGTGTTGGGCATGATGATGGCGACTCGGTCACCTTTTTTTAGTCCCATATCGATCAAACCAGCTGCCAGCGCGTCCGAGAGTTCATCGAGCTGGCGGTAATTCAGCTCAGCAGCGAGGCGACCTACAACAGGAACCTTCGCTGAGGAGATGAGTGCGGTTTTGTCGGGGATGCGGCGGGCCGTCTCCGTCAAGAAGCTGTGCAGCGGTTTATCCGGATATTCAAGATGGGCTGGGATCCCGGGATCGTAGTTCTTGATCCAAGGCTTGTCAGCATAAGTGACTTGGGCTGGGGCTGTCATTTAAAGTTTCCTTTCTCGTA
>DAOUBS010000024.1:0-19972 GCA_034432435.1 Anaerolineae bacterium | reverse complement strand
CTGGGCGCATCGACGAGAACATGATGCGCGTGGTGCTTCACGTGCAGGCGCGGCGGATGCAGGCGGCGGATGAGGGGTTCTGAAGCTGCCGCCATGATCGACCGTGCCCAACCGTTTCATCGCCCGCCGCGCCAACACCTGCCCACCGTTGAGACCGTCACGATTGACGCGCCAACCATCCCAGAGCCGCCGACGCAAGCTGACATGCACTGGGTGCTGGTGCTTGCCCCGTTGTTGGGTTTCTTTGCGATGGCGTTGTTTTACGTCGCGCGCGGCGGTGTGACGTCGCCGGTGACGGTGCTGCCGTTGGGGCTGCTGGCGGTGGTGAGCATCTTCACGACGATCACGCTTCAGCGCTGGCGCAGCGCGGGCTGGAAACAGGCCTGTGCTGCGCGGCGGCGCGACTATGAGCGGGCAGTGGACGCGCGCCGCGCGCGGCTGGAGGCGCTGCGCATGGCGACGCTCGCCTATTATGCCCACCTCTACCCGCCGCCTGATCAGCTTATCCGACGCGGCTTGCAGCCCGACGCGGCGCTGTGGGAGCGCCGCCCGTCAGATTTTGACTTTATGCAGGTGCGCGTGGGGGTGGGGGCGGCCTATCTGCCGGTGCAGTGGCGCGCCTCGTCGGATGAGTTCGAGCGCGACCCGGCGCTGATGTCGCTGGTGGAGCAGTATCGGCTGCTGTCGGATGCGCCGATCACAGTGGCGCTGTCAGAGGTGGGGTCGCTGGCGCTGGTCGGGCGGCGGCGGCAGGCGCTGGGGGCGGCCTATGCGGTCATCGCGCAGGCGGCGCTCGCGCACGCACCGCAGGAACTGCACATCGCGGTGATTGCGCCGCCCGACGCGGCCAGCGACTGGGAGTGGGCGTACTGGCTGCCGCATGTACGCCAAGATGAGCATCTGCCGCTGGCCTTCAACGCCGAGACGACCCGCCGCGTGATGGGCTACCTCGGCCAATGGTTGGACGCGCGCCGCGAGCAGAACCGCCAGCAGCCGCACCTGCTGCTGGTGGTCGATGAGCCGCAGACACTCGGCACAGATGCCGCGTTCGTTGACTTGCTGCGGTTGGGGGCGCCGGTGGGCGTGAGCGTGCTGTGCGTGGCCAGCCGCTACGACCAAGTGCCCAGCGACTGCACCGCGCAGATGCTCATCGCGGCGGATGGGAGCTTTCGCTATCGAGTGGGCGCGCAGGAGCAGCAGGGGCAGGCCGCCGACGCGGTCAGCCGAACCGATGTGGCGCTGTTGGCGCGGGCGCTCGCGCCGATCACGCTGGCAGACACCCGCCAGACGACGCAGATCCCGCCGCGGGTCGACTTCTTGAGCTTGTACGGCGTGGAACACATGAGCGAGCTGGCGCGGCAGATTACGACTCGTTGGGATCGCGCGGGCGGCACGCTGCCGCGGCCTGTGCCCATCGGGCGCGAGAGCTTGCTTAGCGAGACCTTCTTGATGCTGAGCGAGGACGCCCACGGCCCCCATGGAATGCTGGCGGGCACGACCGGCGCGGGCAAGAGCGAGCTGTTGCAATCGCTGGTGTGCGCGCTGGCAGTGGAGCACGACCCGCGCGATCTGACCCTGCTGCTGATCGACTTCAAGGGGGGCAGCACGTTCAACGTGTTCGCGGCGCTGCCGCACACCGTCGGGTTGGTCACCAACTTAGAGCCGAGCGAAGTCCGCCGTATGTTGGAAGCGCTGCGCAGCGAGGTTGAGCAGCGTCAGCAGTTCCTCAAGGCGCAGGGCTTGCGCGACATCCAGCAGTACTACCGCCACCACGCCAGCGACCCGGCGCGGGCGCTGCCGCATCTGGTGATCGTCGTAGACGAGTTCGCGCAGTTGGCGCGCGAGCTGCCAGAGTTCTTGAGCGAGTTGGTCAAGACGGCGCAGATCGGGCGCAGCTTGGGGCTGCATTTGATCCTCGGCACGCAAAGCCCGATGGACGTCATCACGGATGAGATGAATGCCAACTTGCAGTTTCGGATCTGCCTGCGCGTGCAGAGCGCGGACGCCAGCCGCGCCATGCTGCGTCGCCCCGATGCAGCCTATCTGCCGGTTGGCCAGCCGGGGCGCGCTTACCTGCAAGTGGGCGAGCGCGGGTTGTATCGCCAGTTTCAAGCGGCCTACAGCGGCGGGCCACACCACGCGGGCACGCTGAAGGACGTGCCGACGCTGCGGCTCATCCAGTCCGGGGGCGGGGTGGCGCGCCTGCTCAGCGCTGAGGCGGAGGACGCCTCAGAACTACACAGCGTCGCGCAGGCGGTTGTGGAGTGCATCGGGCAGGTGTATCGCCAGCGGCAGCAGCCGCCTGTGCGCCCGCTACTGCTGCCGACGCTGCCGCTCAAGGCGCGGCTGACGGAGCTGCACGCGCGGCTGCGTGGCGGCTTTGACGGCTATCGTTGGCTGCTGGTGCGCGATGAGGCGGGGCAGCCGGTGGCGCTCGGCAGCGCGCCGGTGGGCTTGGTGGACGACCTCACAGGGCGAACGCAGCGCCCGCTGTGGGTGCACCTCAACCAGCAGGGCGGGGCGCACCCCGACGGCCATCTGTTGATCGTCGGCGCGCCGGCCACCGGCAAGACAACCCTCATGCGTACCCTTGCGTTAAGCTTGGCAGCGCTGCATCCGCCGTCTGGGCTGCACTTGTACTTCCTGAGCTTCACCGGCGGCTTGAACGCGCTCGGCCACCTGCCCCACGCGGAGCAGGTCGTCATCGGCACACAAGCCGAGCGCGTGCGGCGCTTGTTTGGCCGGTTCGTCGCAGCGCTGGACACGCGCCTCGCGCAGGGCGCGCAGGGTCAGCCGCACCTCGTGCTGTTCATCGACCAGTACGAGCAGTTCCGCGATCTCTACCGTGACCAGCACGGCGCAGAGTTGGAGCGCCTCATCAACGAAGGGCGCGCGGTCAACGTCTACGTGGTGTTGAGCGCCTCGACGATCCACGCGCTGCCGGATCGTCTGCGGGCGATGATGCAGCAGCGGGTCGCATTTCAACAGGCCAACAGCGGCGACTACGCGCTGATTGTGGGGCGCTTGCAGGCCGAGGACGCGCGGCTGCTGCCGCCTGGTCGAGCTTACGTCAGCGGGCAGCAGCCGCTGCTAGCGCAAATTTATTTGCCTGTCTTGAACCCGACCGTGAGCTTGACCGAGCCAGCCATCAACGACGCGCTGGCCGAGTCGGTGGCGGCGCTCGGCGCGCCCTTCCTGCGCGGCGGGGCGCTGCACCAAGCGCCGCTGCCGCTGAGCGAGCTGCCGCAGCGCTTGAGCCTCGCCGCGCTGCCGGTCGATAGCACAGATCGCTTGGTGACCACACTCGGGCTGATGGACGACGACACGCTCAGCCCATATGCGCTGGACTGGCGCGACGACGGCACGCATTTCGTCGTGGTGGGTGCCCCTGCCAGTGGCAAGACGAACCTGCTGCATTTGGCGGCGCTGCGGGCGGCGGAGCTGCTGCCGCCGTCGCGCTTGCGGCTGGTCTTGATCGACCTCAACCAGCGCAGCCTGCGCGCGTTAGAGCCGCTCAAGCACACGCTGGCGCGCATCACTGACGTAGGCGAGCTGCGCGCGCTGACGGATCTACTGAGTGGGGCGCTGGCCGCAGCCCAGCAGCAGGGCGAAGCCGCCCCGGTGACAGCCCTGCTGATCGACGACTACGACCTGCTGGCGGATGCGCTGCTGGTCGATCTTGACCTAGCGAACCGCCTGCGCCACTTGGTGCGCTACTACGGCGATGTGCCGTTCCACGTGTGGGCGGCGGGGAGCTTGGATCGCGCGTCGGATGGGTTCATCAAGCAGCTCTTGCTGCGGCGCAGCGGCTTCGGGTTGATGCACCGCGACGCGCTTCAGCGGCTCAACCTGCGGACGGCGCACCTGCCGGCGGAGGCGATGCCGCCCGGGCGGGCGTTCGTGCCGCGCGTGGGCGGCGTGGACATCGTTCAGTTGGCGCTTGTGCAGGATGTGGCGGCGCACGTGGCGCGGCTCAACGACGACCGTTGGGCGCACGAAGAGGCGGCTGCGTGGGGGGCCGCGCCTGCGCCCACCCGCTCGGCCCCCAACGCCGCGCCCACACCTGCGACGGACGCGCTGGACATCGACACTGCGGGCTTGATCGACGATCTGCTGAACGACCTGCGGAGGACGCAGTCATGACCTCACCGGAGTGGATGCGGGCGGCGGCCCTGCTAGCGCAGGGGGAACGCGCGGGGGCGGCGCAGTGGTTGGATGCGCACGCACAAGCGCACCCCGCCGACGCGGCTACGGCAGCGATGGCGTGGCTGCGCGCGCAAACCCTCAGCGACCGTGAGCAGCGGCTGGCCGCGCTGCGGCGCTTAGTCCGCACTCATCCGCCCGATGATCGCTATGTGCGGCTGGCGCGCGAGACGCTGGCGATTGAAGAGCGCTACGCCCCGCCCAAAGCGCCGCGCCGTCGCCTGACGGTGGGCGCAGTCGGCATGGGGGCGCTGGCGCTTATTGCGGTTATATGGGGCGGCTTCAACCTGTTCGCGCCCGGGGCGGTGGCCGACCCGACGCCGACGGAGACCGCGCTGATGGTCGTCGTTGAGCCGACCGCGACCGCCACGCTGCCGCCCTCACAGCCGCAGCCGGTTGACCTTGCGCCCGTGGCGTATGGCGCGGGGGTGCTGCGCGTGCTGACGATCGAGGATGGGGCGCGCGCAGTGGTCAGCCGCAGCACGGGGCAGCTTGCCCGCCCGATCAGCGGGGCGCAGTTCTACGTGGTGCGGCTCGGCTTTGAGTGCCGCACGCCGATCTGTGAGCGCCCACCGCAGGCGACTGTCCAACTTGTGCTGAGCGACGGCTTCACGCTCGATCCGCGGGCGGACGTGGCCGCTGTGGGCGATCCGTCCTTTCCGCCGGTGGCGCTCGGCATCGTCAGCGAGGGGCTGCTGGTGTTCGAAGCGCCCATCGTGAGCGTGCCGGCGCGGCTGCTGGTAACGCCGCTCAACGAAGCGGAGCGCCCGCTGGCGCTCAACCTGCGGGGGGCCTGATGAGCGAGCTTGAGGCGCGGCTGATGACTCTTCAGAACGGGGCGGAACAACTGCGGCAGAGCGGCGCGCGCGTCGATCTGTCGGTGCAGGCAGCGCTGCGCGAGATCGACTGTCTGCTGCTGACGGGTTATGAAAGTCCAACGACCTATCTGCTGCTGGACGAGCTAACGCGGCGGCGCGCGGCGGTCAGCGGGCTGGGGGCGGCGCTGCGCCAGATGGGCGAGGCGCTGCAAACTGCCCACGATGAGATCGCCGCAGCGGTGGGCGATGGACATATTGACGCGGCGGCGGTGGTGAGCTGCGCGCTGCTAGCCGCGATCACCACGACGCGCGGCCACATCCTGCCGCCGTCACGGCGGGCGCAGCGCCTCGCGCGGATGCTGGCCGCAGCGCCCAGCGCACCTGCGCCAGAAGCAGCCGCGCCGACTGGGATGGCGTGGGGCGTCAGCGTGCCGTTCGTGGCGGCGGTCAATCGCACGCTGCACGAGGACTGGAACGCGGCTCGCCACAAGCTGCAAACGAGCCAGAGCCTGCGCGACGCCCTGCTAAGCGAGCGTGATCAGCAGCAAACTGAGCTGAACGCCCTCTCCAACCGCATCCTGACGGCTGACCCGCAGGCGCGGCTGGAGGTGATCCCGCAGGTGGCCGAGCTGCAAGGGCGCATCGCTGACCTCGACGCTCAGATCGACCACCTCAGCGCGCAGATCGCCGCCACCGAAGCCGAGTTCAACGCGCTGCACGAGCGCTTCCAGCGGGTGATGCCCGGCCCAGCGGCGGACGTGCAGCTCATGGCAGCGCTGGAACACGGCCAGACTGCACAGGCCGTCCTTGACAACACGCAGGACTGTGTGCACTACGTCGCGTCACGCATGGCTATCCCGCCTGGCATAGCCACCAACGCTCACCTGTGGAACGACAACGTCGCCCGCCTGACGCAGTACGGCCTTCAGGTGGGGGATGTGCCGCTTGAAGGCTCGGTGTTGGTGATGGAGCGCGATCATCCCTACGCCGACAGCACCTACGGCCACGTGATGTACGTCGAACGGGTGGACGCGCGCGGCGTTTGGGTGACGGACAACAACCATTCAGAGCCGGTGCTGCTCAGCAGTTTGACGAGCGAGACACAGGCCCACATCAGCTACGTTTACTTTCCGTGGCAGACGAAAGCGTAGGCTACGACCCCGATAAGCGTTGGAAGGCGGGGCGGCGGTCGCTGTCGCGCAGCACGAGGCTGAAAGCGCTGAAGGGGCTGTTGCGCGCTAATTCGGCCTCGCTGGCAAAGTTGAGGTTCCACAGGAACACGTTCTCCACATAGCCGAGGTTGTGTGCCAGCTGCACGGCTCGCAGCAAAAAGCTAGCCTGTTCCTCGCCTGAGAGGTAGGCGTACCACTCCTCAGGCGGCTGGCCGGGCAAGCCGTCCCACGTAGGGTAGCCAAACTCAGTGATCCACAGCGGGCGCATGACGCCGCCCGCGGCGAGGATGCTGCGCGTGATTTCGAGGTTGTCGAGGAAGTAGAAGTAGGGGCTGTCGTTCCAGCCGCGCTCACCGACGACGACGCAGCAGCGCACGTCGGGCGGATTGGCCCAGCCGTAGGGGTGCACGCCGATGGCGATGTCACGGTAGTTGGCGAGGCCAGCGGCGATCATCTGCCGCAGGAAGCGCCGATCATCGGTAGAGAGGTCGCCGTCAATCGTGGGCGCGAGTCCCGCGGTAACGACGATGATCTCCGACGAGATCGCCCGCACGGCGCGATAGCCCGCGTCGAACAGGCGCATGTAGGCCGCGCCTGTGCGGGGCAGCGCCCCCGTCCACTCATAGGCGAGGTTTGGCTCGTTCCAGATTTCGACGGCGTTGATGCTGCCGTCGGCCTGCTGGAGTAGCAGCGTCACGAAGCGGCCAAAGGCGGCAGGATCATCCGGCGGGCCGCTGCGGGGGTGGCTTTCGGCGCGCGCCCAGCTGGGGGCTTTGGCGATGGAGACTAAGACACGCAGGCCGCTTTGACGGGCGGCCTGAAAGTTGGCGATCAAGCTTTGGAAGGCCGGCCCGACGTCGTCTGGCCCATTGGGCTGCAATTCTGCCCAATTAACCTGCACTTTGACCCAGCGTGCGCCGGTGGCGCTGACGAGGGTGAGCGCGGTAGGCCAGCGCGCGCTGTTGGTGGCCTCTGCCAGTTGAAAGCCGACGCGCTGTCGGTCGAGCGCGCTCGCATCGGCAGGGGGCAGGCTGGCCAACACGGCGTCGGTGGCCCCTTTGACGCGCGGCGAGGCCGTGCCGCCGGCCACCGCGTTCCCAGCGAACGCGCCGGGCGGCCCATCCGCTGGCACGAGGTAGTATTCCTCGCCTTTGCCCTCGGCTGTCCAGCCGGTTTGGCCGCCTGCGATGACCTCCCACCAGCGCAGGAACTCGGTCGTGTCGCAGGTGGGGCCACCGATGATCTGGAAGGTGGAGCCGGGCGGCAGCAAGCCGATGATCGCGCCGTCTTGGGTGCTGGGCGCGTCGCGCAGGCGGTTGTTGACGCCGCCTTCTTCCACCTTGCCGACGATCCCGACGCGCAGGCGCGAGGGCGGCGACCCCGGGCAAATGTCCCCCATGCTGCCGAAGATCGTCGGAAAGGGGGTCAGTGTGAGGGTCGGCGTGGGGGTCGGCGTGGGGGTAAACGTGGGCGTGAGGGTGGGCGTCGGGGTTGGCGTGATCGACAGCGTGAGCGCGATGGCGGCGGCGGTCGCTGTGTTGTTGATGGAGAGGGTGTTGGTGTAAGCGTTGTAGAGCAGGAAGAACAAGAAGCCGCAGAAGACCAGCCCGATCATCAAGAAGCTGATGATCCACGCGGGGAAGTAGGGCTTGACCGTGACTTCGCCGGTGATCGTCTGTGGGGGGACGGTGGGCTGGAGGCTGTGGGCGATGACCTCGAACGGCAGGACGTTCTGCACGCCGATGAGCGGCCGCGACCGAGCCGCCATGCGAATGGCCACGAAGTCGGTCTGGCCGGGTGGGATCGAGAACTGCCGCCCGTCGGCTTGAAAGCGGATGGCCATCTCGCGGTCGCGCGCTTGGACGGTGTAGGTGTCGTAGGTGTTGCCCGTGTTGGTGATCTCCAACTCGGCGCGGCCCCCCGAACGCACGCGCTGCGGCTGGAGGGCGATCTTGAAGGTATAGAACGGCAGGATGTTCAAGGCGCACTGCTGCGCGACTGATTTGATCCCCTGCGCGCGGGCGGTCACGCTGATCTCGAAGGCGTGCGCGCCGGCGCTGCTCGTGCTGGCCAGCGGCGGGTGCAGCGTGATTGAAGCGGTCTCACGGTTGTTCGGCAGCAGGTAGATCGGTTCGGCGTGGATCGTGTACCAACTGGACGGCAGCCCGTGCACGCTGATGACGAAGTGATCGACGAGGTTGCTCAGGTTGTGGATCTGAATCGACAGGCTGACGGTCTGGCCGGGCTGGACAGTCACAACCGGGGTGGTGACGCTCAGGCCGACGCGGTCGTGCAAGGGGGGCGGCAGCGGGGCTACCGAAGGGGCAGCCGCTGGCTGGTTGTAACTGCCGTTGGTAGGGGGCGTGCCGCCTTCGAGGTCGGTCAACATCAACTGTTGATGGGAGATAACGCGCGGCGGCTGGACGTTCGTCTCGAGGCGCAGCCAATAGTCCCCGATGCGCACCGTGCGCGAGGGTTCCCACACCTCGGCCACGTTGGGCAGCAGCCGATTCAAGGCGATGTAAGTCCCGTTGCGGCTGCCGAGGTCGATCAAGCGGAAGCCGCCCGAGAAGCGCTCGATGCGGGCGTGCCGCCGCGAGGCCGTGGGGCACTCCAGCACAATCGTGTTGTTGGCGTCGCGCCCCAACGTGACGATGTCCCGATCAATGCGGAGGGCGCGCGTCGGGTACTTCTCGCTGTAGAGCAGCAGGCGATCATAGCCGATCTGGTCGTCTGTGACGGGCTGGGGCGTGAAGTAGGGCATCTGCGCGTCGATGGGCGCGTTCATGATCTGCGTTTTGTTGGGGTCTTCGATGACCGTCTGGAAGAACGACTGATCTTTCTGCTCAGCGGATTTGCTGATCGCCTCCAGCGTACGCGCCAGCTCGATGGCCGTCTGATAGCGGCTGTTGGGGTCTTTCTCGAGGCAGCGCATGATGACCCGTTCGAGGTCGCGCGGCACGTCAGCGCGCAGCTCAGACGGGCGCACGACCGGCTCGCGCGTGTGCATGCGGATCGCCTCGCCGATCGAGCGGGGTTGGAACGGAACCTGCCCGACCGTCAGTTCATACAGGATGACGCCGATCTCGTAAACGTCGCTGCGGGTGTCTTGGCGCGCGCCAACCACGGCTTCTGGCGACATGTACGGAAAGGTGACGGTCGGCTGATCGGTGATGAACGTCTCGCCAACGGCGCTGGCCGAGACCTGCGCAAGGCCGAAGTCGGTCAGCACGGGTTGCAGGGTCGCCGCCATTTGATCGCGCAGCACGATGTTATCGGGCTTGATGTCGCGGTGCAGCAGCCCCTGCTGATGGGCGTAGTGCAGGCCTTCGGCTAGCTGCCGCCCCATCTCGACGATCTGCGTGTAGGGCAGGACGCGATCTTCACGGCGCAGTTTGCGCAGGTACTGCCGTAAGCTGCCGCCGGTGATCAGCTCCATCACCATGTAGACGTAGTCTTCGTTCTGATCGTAGGCCAGCACGCGCACGACGTTGGGATGCTCGAGCGTGGTGGCGATGCGCGCCTGCTCGATGAACGCCTTGCGGAACGGCTCTTGTGCGGCGAGCGACTCGTGCAGGATCTTCAACGCAACCGGACGATTGAGGCGCAAATCCGTTGCGGCGTAAACTGAGGCGATCCCCCCCTGACCGAGGAACTTGTCAAGGCGGTAGTTGTGGATGACTTTGCCCTCAAGGCCTTTGTCGATGATGGCGACTGACCCGCTGGGGTCGTCTGGCATGGTGGACTGTACTTCCTCCATGCTGATGATGGTGCGGTCGAGGGCGGCGTCGAAGCCTTTGGGGGCGGGCGTGCCGCGCACGGGGGTATCGCTGCGGGCGGCGGGTTGGGCAGTGGCTGGGGGCGGCGCAGCAGGCGGCGATGGTGGCGCAGGCGATGGTGGCGTCACTGCGACCGCCCCCGCGTTGGCGCTGGACGTGCCGCTCACCGCTGGTTGGCGCGGGGTGTTCACTGGCAGGGGGGCTGCGCCGCTGGACTGCTTGCTGACCGTGATCGGCGGGCGGGGGCGCGGCTCGGCAGGGGCAAACTGCGGCTTATCTGGCGCGGCCTCGCCCTTCAGGATGGTCATCCAATAATCGCCCATGCGAAAGACTTCGCCGTAGCTCCAGCGTGTCGGCTGCTGGGGGTTGACCCTCTGATCGTTGACCCATGTGCCGTTGGTCGATCCGAGGTCAACCACGACGAAACCTTCATCGGTGCGCTGGATGAGGGCGTGCTGGCGCGAGAGCTGCTGCGCCTCAAGCTGGATCGTCTGCCCCTCTGCTGTGCCGACGCTGAACGTGTCGCCGTCGAGCGGGAAGGCGAAGGTGTGGCGCAGCACGTTCATGGCGATGAGGTAGTCCCCGCTGGCGGCGGGGGGCGCGTTCTTGCTGATCTTCAGCATGCGCGGCGGCTGTGGTGGCAGCGGCTGGCGCTGCCGTTCGGTGATGAGGCCTTCAAGCTGGGGCTTGATCACGACCGGTGTGCCAGACGGGGCAGCCGCTTGCGGGGCAGGTTCCTGCCACTCGGTGGGGAGCGGCAAATCTGCAAGGTCGGTGTTGGGCGGCGGCGTCTTGTCCTCGACGGACAGGGGCGGGGCGGGCGGCGGCGTCTTGTCCTCGACAGACAGGGCACCGCTGGGCACGCTGGTCGCTGTGAGCGGTGGGCGCTGGGTCGTGCGCGACAGCGCATCGTCTTCCTCCAGCAGCGGACGGCTGCCTTGAGCGTTGGCGAGGGCGCGGCGCAGCTCGCTGGCGCGGAAGGAATCCGTCTTGGCGTCGAACAGGCCAGCCGCACGGCGGCGCGGCGCGGTCGACGTGTCTGAGCGAGCGACTGGCGGCGGATTCGTCGGCGCTTCCTCTGGCGTGGCAGTCAGCGCTGGGGCGGCAGCGGTTGGCTCTGGCGTGGGGGGCGCAGTGATGGGTTCCTCAGCGGGCGGGGGCGGCGCATCGGCTTCAGCGGGCGGCGTGGTGTGGTCGTCATCCGCCGCGGGCGCAGCGCTAGAGCTAATCACAAGGCGCATCTCAGTGCTGGCGTCGATGATGTTCGTGCGATCCAGCGGGCTGGCCTTGATGAGGCTCCCGCGCAGGCTCAGCAGTGCTTTGGCAAACTCGCCAGCGGTTTGGTAGCGCTGGTCAGGGGCTTTCTCAAGGGCTTTGAGGATGATCTGCTCGAGGCGCGGCGGAAAATCGGGCAGGAGGCGCGAGGGCGCGGGCACTGGCTCGCGCCCGTGGAAGCGCGCTGCTTCAGCGATGGTTTGGGGTTTAAATGGCAGTTGGCCCACCGTCAGCTCGTAGAGCATGATGCCGAGCGAGTAGATGTCTGTGCGGGTGTCGATCTTCTCGGCCAGCGTCTGCTCAGGGGACATGTAGGCGTATGTGCCCATCGGCTGGTCGGTGATGGCGTTCTCGTCGGCGGCGTTGAGTTGGGCGAGGCCAAAATCGGTAATCAGTGGGCGAAAGGGGAACAGACCGGGCGCGCTGGTGAACGGGTGCAGCACGACGTTCTCAGGCTTCAGGTCGCGGTGCGACATGCCCTGCTGGTGCGCGTATTGAATGGCGTTGGCGAGTTGTACGATCACATCGACCGCGTGAAGCAGGGGAATCGGCTCAGCGGATTCGGCCATGCGCTTGATGTGCTGGCGCAGGTTGCCGCCGCTGGCCAGTTCCATCACCAGCACCAACTCATCATCGACGCGCTCGAAGTTGATGACGCGCACGATGTTCGGGTGCGTCAAGCGGGCGATGTGCGCCGCTTCTTGCATAAAGGCCTCTTGAATCGACTTCTGAGAGGCCAGATGGCTGTGAATCAGTTTGATGGCAACGCGGCGGCCTGAGCGGGTATCCTCTGCTTGGTAGACCGCCGCCATGCCGCCTTGACCGAGCAGCGCTTCTACCCGATACTGCCCGATCAACGTGTCTAGTCTGCGATCGGTCATCCGTTAGCTATTCTTCCGTTAACTACTCTTCTTTTTGCTGGATGGGCTGCGAATGCCCCTGCTGTACGACATGGGTGAGTTCATGCGCGAGAAGCTGCTGCCCATCGCTGGTACTCGGGTTGTACTGGCCTTCGCCAAAGTAGATGTCGCTGCCGGTGGTGAAGGCTTTGGCTTCGACGCTGCGGCTGAGCTGGCTGGCGTGGTCGCCGGTGTGGATGGTGACGCCGCTCAGGTCATAGCCCATGGCGCTCTCGAAGCTGCTGCGCGTGTCGTCGTCGAGCTTGCTGCCGTGGCCGCGCGTCTCGTTGATCTGCTGTTCGATCTCACCATCCACTTCAAAGCCGCCGTCGCTATCCTTGCGCTGGATGGGCATAGTCTGCATCTCTTCTTCCTCCCCCTCGCGCTGGATGGGCATGGTCTGCATCTCTTCTTCCTCGGCCTCACGCTGGAGGGGCATCATCTGTAACTCTTCTTCTTCGCCCTCGCGCTGCACCTCTGGGGCGCGCATGCGGCTGACGACGCTTTCGGCGACTTCATCGGCCTCTTGTTCGTAGACGTCGTTGGGCGCGTTGACGCTCATCTTGGCTTGGATAAAGCGACCGAGGCCGCCGCGCGGCGCTTGGCCAGTGACGAGGGACTGCATCATTTGATTGCCGAGGGTGCTCTCAAGCGGCGCTTCGGCGTGGAGCAGCTCCTGCTCCGCGCTGCGCTGAACCCGCTTGGCGTTTTCACGCTGCTGTTGTAGATCTCGCTCTGACATACTGTGGCCCTCCTGTACTACTCAAAAATAACGGAATACGATGCAAATGCTGGCTTTTGGGATTGGATCAGCCGCTCGGCCACTTCGCGCGCGTTGGGCAAGGATGATTGGCTGATACGCAATTTTACTACAAAATGGCACGGTTCGTCGTCAGGTTCGATGATTTCAGGGGTGAAGTCGAAGTATAGCTCTAGCAGGCGCTGCAGGCCGGCGCGCGTCCCACGGCGTGAGAACAGCCAACCGAGTTGCCGCGCGATGGCGCGCTGCCGCTCGAGGGGTAGCTCCGGCAGGATCATGATGTCAAACCAACTGCTGATCCATTGTAACCACTCGGCGGGGGCTGTGTCTGGGTCGAGGTAGTAGTCGTAGTTGTCGAGTATCCACATGATCGGGCTGAAGATCGACTCGAACACGAGCAGGTAGCGCTCGGTGAAGCTGTCGCCGCTGAAGATGGCGGGCAGGTAGTTCAGCCACGTGCTGCGGTGGGTGAGGATGGTCTGCTCAGCGGCGCGCACGGCGCGGCGCACTGGTTCCATCTCAAGCGTGGTAGTGACTGGCTCGGCCACGATGGGCACAACAGCTGCCGCGCTGACGATCTCGAAGCGCACGACGCGAATCAGATACGGGCCAACGCGCACCATGTCGTCTGGGCGCAGCTCGTACAGGTCGCGTGGGGTGAGGCGGCTGTCGTTCAGCCATGTGCCGTTGCTGCTGTTGAGGTCTTCGACGAAGTACTTGTCCTCGCGCCAGACGATGCGCATGTGCTGGCGGCTGATCTCGCGGTTTTCGAGCGCCAGCTGGTTGTCGCGCGTGCGCCCGACGCGCAAGCCCTGCCGCCCGACGAGCAGCTGCGTCTCTTCCATGTCTGGGCCGCTGACGCGCAGCAGCAGCTTGATCTCGGATTCGCTCATCACCCCTCCACATGTACCGTGTGTCGGTACGAGATGATCACCCCGTGAGAGGCGACGGGCAGCTCTGTCAGCTCTGGCTCGCGGATGAAGTCCCCTTCGCGGTAGGTCACTGGGTAGAGGCGGATGTGACGGATGAGGTCTACCTCTGGGACGGCCAAGAGCACGGCGATGATGTCCGACACGTACAGATCGCGCCCGAACGGCCACCCCTTGCCGTCTGCGCCGCCGATGAGCGGGTTGAGGAACTCGAACAGGCGCTGTTCGACGACCTGCCGCACGCGCTCCACGTCTTGATGGCGCGCCGCCTTGACGCGAACTTCTGTTTCCACCCATTGATACGACGGCGACATCACCTGTAGGCGGGTGGACAGCAAGCGGCGTTCATCGAGGTACTGCTGCACGCGGTCGCGCAGATCCGGCGAGAGGTAGAGGCTCTCAGGCGAGATGAAGCCTTGCAGGCGCGTCACGGAGGGGATGATGAGCAGGTTGACCTCGCCGCGGCTAGTGAGCGGGGGCTGCAAGCAGAACACGCGCCCGATCTGCCCGGGCGAGGCCTCATGGGCGAGGTATTCGAAGTCAGCGGCGGTGACGGCGCGGTTGAGCGTGCGCAGGTAATGCGGCACGCGCTCTTTGGCGAGGGAGACGCTTTCTGCGTCCATGCCGCCCACTGCGCTCTGACGGTTGACGACGCGCGCGATATACGGGATGGAGGACTTGAGCACGTTGATCGCCAGCGGCGCGACATTGCCCACGACCCCGCCGCCATAGCGGTACTGGCGCATGGCAATCAACGATCCTTGTGGTGGGATCGCGCCAAAGCGTCGGATGGTTCCGTCGCGCTGGGGCAGCGCCGGGCCGAAGCGCACTTCTCCGGTCTGGCTGTTGATGGTGTAGACCTTGTCATCGGGCGTGGCGGACGCAAAGTCGGCGGTCTCGTACCAGCGCTCTTCTGTGCCGTTGTCGGGCTTGACGACGATGTATTCGTTGATCGTGCGGGCGACCAGCGGCACGTTCTGAAGCAGGAACGTCTGCCCCGGAGAGCCGTCTGAGCGGCCTAAGATTTCGTTGTTGACGCGCGTCACATGGGTGGCAGGGATGGTGATGCCCCAACTCTGCGCTTGGATGCGAGTAATCGTGGGGGAGCGTTGGTACTGCTCGACGACGCGGCTCTGATCAAGGCGGCAGCGCAGCCAGTAGGACATGTTGTCGTTGCGGGGGGCGCGCCGCATGCGCGGCAGATACATCCGCACGATGCCGCTCACGTTCAGGGCTTGGGTCTCGTCTTTTTCGACCTCCACTTCAACCCAACTCTGGCTCGCGTCCATGCTCAGCACTTCAAAGACATACGGAGGGCGCGTCGGGTCGATGCCCGAGCCTTCCGCCACCGACACGTCCAACTGCAAGCTGAGGATGTGATGGCTGAGGTCTTCCTCAAAGCCGATGTAGAAGGCATCCCCTGTGACGGGCGGCGTAGACGGGAAGGCGGGCATGCGCACCCGCCCGTTGAGCACATCGGCCACGCTGAAGGCGCTGAAGGCGCGCCCCTCGCCTGTGTTGCCGCTGCTGGCCAGCACGTACTCGACCTTGGGGACGAGGATTTCAGCGGTGGCGTCCGTGCTGAAGATGATGGCTTTCTCGGTTTCGGTGCGCGTCGTGGCGACTTGCGTGCCGACGGGGATGGTCATGGTGATGGGCTGCGGGCTGGAGAGCCAGAACGTCACAGGGACGCGGGCCGGCTCGGCCTCACGAAGCTGCATCCCAAGAAGCTGCATCAGCTTGATGTACGTCTTCTCAGGGACGCGGTTCATGCGATACAGCGCGACATCCGTCATGAACGCGAACAGCTCCACCAGCGCCATGCCAGGGTCGCTGGGGTTGTGGTCTGTCCACTCTGGCGTGTAGAGGGCGATCCGTTGGCGCGCCTCGGCCACGAGATCTTGAAAGCTGCGGTCGTCCAGCCTCGGGGTTTCAAATTCCATAAAGAACCTTCACGCTCTCGTCTTAGGGAAGTAAGTAAAAAGGCAGAACCAGGCTGCGCGGGTCCGGGCGATCTTTGATGAGGTACTCGATGTTGATGAGCATCTCACCGATTTCGGCGTTGCCAAACGAGACGTTGACCCCGATCACGTCAATGCGCGGCTCCCATTGGAACAGGGCGTCGCGCACGTAGCGCTCAGCGAGGGCGGCAGTTTGATCGTTGCAGGGGTGGAAGATGAGCGAATGAATCTCACAGCCGAAGTCAGGCCGCATGACGCGCTCGCCGGGAACGGTGAACAAGATCATGCGGATCGAGCGCTGGATGTTCGCATCGCCCGAGACCATCGCCAGGCGGCTCTGGTCGGTCAGGTGAAGGGGGAAGGCCAACCCACGGCCTACGTTGTCAACGCTCATGGCAATCTCCTGCTGTTTAGTTAATCTTGACCAAGCTGCCGCTGACGGACGTCACCCCCGTCGATTTGACCTCAAGGCTGCCAGAGCCTTCTACTGTCATGGAGCCGTTGGCCTTGATGGAGCCGGTTCCCTGCGCCGCAGCGGTGAGGGTTCCGCACTCAATTTTAGCCTCAGTAGTGGCTTTGGTGTTGACGTTCATGCCTTCAATTTGTACGTCGCCGGAAGACGACTTGATCGTGATCTTGCCTTGCGAGAGCAAGTCCATGCCGCCGGTGGCGTCGGCGTTAATGACGATCTTGTTGCCTTGACTGTCCATTGTGAGGTGGAGGTTGCCGCTCTTGTCCTTCAGCGTGATCTTCGGCGCGCTGCCGTCGTCCATCTCCAAGATGTGGCCGGACTTCGATTTGAGGGTGAGCTTTTCGGCGTTCTCAGTGTCGTCGAATTCGAGCATGTGGCCCGTGCGTGATTTTAGGATGCGCTTCTTGGTCGCGCCGTTGGCGTGGTAGTCGCTGGCCCCTAGCGGCGCGGCGTCTTGGCCGTTGTGCAGCGTGCCGACCACGTAGGGCCGTTTGATGTCGCCGTTTTCGAACGCGATGATCACCTCATCGTTCACCTCTGGGACGAACAAGAACCCGCGGCCGTTGCCACCGTTGGGGGTAGCCACCCGCACCCAATCGCTCTCTAACTCGGCGTGTAGCCACGGCATCTTGATTTTGACGCGCCCGATGTTCTTCTCGGTGTCGTTGTTGTTCGTCACGATGGCGGGGTAGACGCCGGGCCAGATCTGCGCCTCGCGGTGGAGGGTGCGCTCGATTAGGTCAGCGAGGATCGGCTCAAAGGTCCCGCTGGCGGTGAAGTCCATCACGTAGCCATCGGCGGAGTAGCTGTGGGTGACGGATGAGATGGTATACGTGCCGTTGAAGCGCGAGGTGACGTTCTCAATAGTGACTTTTTTGCCCGCCAGCACGCGCGCGTCGCCCAAGGCGTGGCCGCTGGCTGTGATGAAGTTCCCTCGATATTGATTGAGCAGGCGCTTGGCGACGCTCTCAGCTTCGTTCTGTGAGTGGACGGTGTACGTCACGGCGATGTGCTTGGCCGCGCCGAAGGCGGTCTGGGCGGTGGTTGTGTCGCCGATTTGATTAGGCTGCGCTGTGGGGCTAGTGGCAGTGCCGACGATGGCTTCTTTGGTGTTCCAGTTCCAGCCGCGCACTTCTACCTCGTTGACTTGGCGCGCGCCGCCGATGCGCGGCATCAGCGCCAGCAGGTTCTCGCCCCATGTCAGCGTCATGACGGAGCTGGCGGCCATGTCGCTGAAGGTTTCAAAGTACACCTTGCCGCTGCGGAAGTACAGTACGCGCTCGTTTAGCATGGCTAGCTCTTGCAGCAGTTCGAGGTCGGTCACGCTGCCTTGCAGGTAGTAGGGCACAACGCTCGTCGTGTCGGTCACCTGCGCTTGCAGCCCATACGCGCCGACGATCTGGCTGACGATGTCAGAATGGGTGACGTTGACGAATGAGCGTATCTTGCGCTCACGTCCCATGCGATGCGCTTTGTCGTAAGCGACGATGCGCAGGTTGGTCGTCATGTTGCTGGTAAACTCTGGCTCGACGGCGACGATCTCGCCTTTCATCACGGTTTGCAGGTCGCTGGGCGTGCTGGCGGGCAATTTGATCTCGATCGTCTTGCCCAACGTGAACCGCTGGGTGTCGGTGATGAGCGTGGGATCCAGCGGGTCATCGCTGAACACGATCACGGCCATGTCGGGCATCCCAAGCGCCGTCTCGACGTGACAAGAGATCAACTGGTCGTAGATGGGCTTGGTCAGCTCAGCGCCTTCGATGAGGATCTGAATTTGGGCAATCTGGGCGGTTACTGGACTCATCGCGACCTCTCATAATTACCTGACTTGTAAAGTTTGCCCGTTTTGAAGCCGCAGCGGGTTGTCGATGTTGTTGTTCTCGGCAACGGTGCGATAGTTGTTGCTGCTGCCGGTTCCGCGCTGTGAGATGTGGTCGATGCGGTCACCCTGGGTAATCTGTTCGGTGTTGCTGCTGCCGCTGCTGGCTGGGCGCTGCGTGCCGCTGCTGGTCGTGCCCTGCACCTGCGTCGTCAGGGCGGGGTCTTCGTCTTGCTGCTCCATCGTGATGTCCACCACGCAGCGCAGCGGCGTTCCATCCTCTTTGAAGAGGGTGAAGTTCTGTGTCATGCTGGTGACTACCGCGCGGAAGTAAACACGCCCCCAGCTAAAGGCAACAGCAGGTGGGCTGCTCTTGCCGGTGGATTGGTTCTGGGTGCTGGTGTCGATCATCATGAGCTTGAGCAGCTTGTTCGTCACGCTGCGTACGTCGGAAGCGGTGTCGGCAGTGTCGAAGTGCAGTTTCAGTTTCAGCGATACAGAGCCGCCCTGTTGAAAGGTCATCACAGGCACGTCTTTGCCGATGATGTTGCGCTTCTCGTAGGTGTTCTGCTTGGAGATCGAATAATCGGCCGGGTTGAACGTGCACAGGATTTCTTCCTGCGTGGCGAGGTTGATCAACTTGGCGGGGACGAGGCCGCCGCGCGTTAAGGTGCTCATCTTGGCTCACTTTCTCCTATAGATCACGACGTTCGCGGTCTGTGCGCAGTCGATGGCGCAGGATGCGCAAGACCTTCTGCGCAAGCTGTTCAACCACTGCCGGGTCAACCTCTTGGTCTGGGGCTGTTTCTGGCTCAGGCGCGGGATCAGAGGATGACGACGTGTCGATGGCGCGCTGGATCGTTACCGGCGCGGGCGCGCTCCAACTGCCCTCGATGCGGGTGTCCGGCGGCAGATCGAGCGCGTTCAGCAGCCGCGCTTGCTCACCCGTTGCGCGTTCGCGGGGCGCATGCGGCGCATCGTCAGTCGGCGCGCGTTGGATGGGCGACATCTTTGAACTGGTCGCTCGGCGCTGGGCTTGCGGCGGGCGGGGCGCTGGCGGGGCGGGTGGTTCAGCCTCCTCGCTGCTAGGGATCAGATAGGGTTTTTGCCGCGGCCCCATCTGGGACGGGCTGGGCGGCGCAAACGCCCGCAGCAGCGCGTCTTCCAAATCTAACGGCTGGCGCGGCGCTGGCGCGGCGCTGTTTACGAGGGGCGGATCACGGTGCGTCGTATTCACAGGCGGCGTATCTGCGCGCTGGATGGATTCACTGGGCGTGGATGGCGTATCTGCGCGCCGAATGAATTCACTGGGCGCGGGTGATGGCTTAGGGGCAGAGGCAAGGGATGCTGTGTTCATGGGTGGCGGCGCTGGCGTAATACTGTCCATGGGTGGTGGTTCCAGGTCAGCTGCAGCCTCCATAATCTGATCGGATGGCGTTGATGGCAAAGGCGGGAGGTACGGCTTCTGACGTGGTGGCAGTGGGGATCGCCGCACCTCGGTGAACGCTTGAATCATGCTGACCTCACTCAAACCCTCAAGCCCAACTGGAACATTCTCTGCTGCTTGGGATTCGCGCTTGGTCGGCGCATCGGTGCGCTGAACGGGCTGCACGGGGTCGCTGGGCGCAGGCGGCGCCTCGGCGCGCTGAACGGGACGGACGGGGTCGCTGGGCGCAGGCGGCGCCTCGGTGCGCTGAATGGGCTGCACGGGATCGCTGGGCACGGGCGGCGCCTCGGTGCGCTGAATCGGCTGCACGGGGTCGCTGGGCGCAGGTGGCGCCTCGGCGCGCTGAATGGGCGGCACGGGGTCGCTGGACGTGGGTGGCGCCTCGGTGCGCTGAATCGGCTGCACGGGGTCGCTGGGCGCAGGCGGCGCCTCGGCGCG
>DAOUBS010000023.1:0-15300 GCA_034432435.1 Anaerolineae bacterium | reverse complement strand
GTCTGCCCCTAAGCTAATCGAGGCCTCTTCAATCGACGGGTCGATCTGCGAGAGCGCCGCCGAGCCGCTGCGCAAGGCTGCCGGCGCGCTGCGGACGACGTATACCAGCACGATGGCCAGCGCCCCGCCCAACAGCCCCTGCCCGCCTGTCAGCTTAGGGATCAACACAAAGTCGCCGATCATGATCGGCGTGTTGAAGGCCAAGATATAGCCGATGCCGATGATCGTGCCCGGCACGGCGATGCCCATCATCGTGCCGAAGTCGAGCGCGAAGCGCCCGGGGAACTGCTTGCGCACCACCAAGTAGGCGATCACCATGCCGATGATCCCGGCCAGCGGCGTTGCAATCATCGAGAGCAGCGTCGTGTCGCGCATCGCCTGTGAGCCGATGCCGTTGATAATGAACTCAAAGTTGCGCGTCGTGAAGTCCCAGCGCACGCCCGGCACTTGCACGAACGCCCCCTGAATGATCATGCCGTACATGAGGACGATGATCAGGCAGATGAACAGGCACAGCCCATATAACGGCCAGCGCACCAACGGATGATCAATCGTCTGCGGCGTGCCGGAGGGCTTACCTGTGACGGACACGACGCTAATCCGGCTGATCCAATAGCGCTGAACCAGGAACACTGTCAGCGATGGGATCAACAAGATGACCGAGAGCACCGCCGCGTCTGTCGTCTGATACAGGCCGATGATCGTGATGTAGATGCGCGAGGCGAGCACCTCAAAGTTGCCGCCCATCACCAGCGGGTTGCCGAGGTCAGCGATGGCCTCTACGAACAGCAGCAAGAACGAGCTGAGCAGGCCGGGCAGCAGCATCGGCAGCGTGACGGTGCGAAAGACGCGCCACTTGTTCGCGCCGAGGTTGGTGGCAGCCTCGTCAAGCGCCGGGTCGAGCGCTTCCATCATGCCGCGCAGGTTGATGTAGGCAATCGTGAAGAACGACAACACCATCACCAGCGTCAAGCCATCCAGCCCGTAGATGTCGTAGCGCACGCCGAACACCCCGCGCGAGATCGTCCCGTTGCGCCCGAAGAGCACAATCGCTGAGGTGGCCACAGCGAACGGCGGCGACACGATCGGGATGAGCGCGATGAAGTGAATCAGCGGCTTGAAGGGCACGCGCAGCTTGACCTGCACGAACGCAAACAAGAAGCCCACCGCCGTCCCCACGACACCAACCACGACCCCCAAGATCAAGGTGTTGAGGATGATCTGCTGGTAGACGGGGCTACTGAGAAAGGTGATAAATTGAGGCAGGCCGCGCTCGGAGACACTCTCACCGATCATGGCGAACAGCGGCAGCAGCACAGCAACAGCGACGAACAGCACCATCACCAGCAGGGCGAGGGCCAGCAGCGGGTCACGGAGGATGGCATTGGCCTGTTTGTAGGATTGAGTCGCGCGCAGTGTTTGCATGGGGTCTCTCGGCTAGGATGAACAAGAACCCCCGCCCAACGAGGGGCAGGGGCAGTTTTCAAAACGACGAAAAGGCAGTTACTGCTGGGGCGCGGTGGCAATCTCCGCGTCGAAGCGCTGCGTGATGGCAACGCGGCTCGCGCCGGCGGCCAAGAAGTTGTAATCCACCACGTTGATCTCGCTCAGGTTCACCGCCAGTTCCGACACAGCAGCGTCCGGGTTAGTGGGCAGTTGCAGCGAGTTGACCGTGGGGCCAATTTCTTGGGCTTTAGCAGTCAGCGCCCAGTCGAACCACGCGCGGGCGGCCTCTGGCTCGGGGCCGTTGGCGATCAGCGCCATGCCGCCGATTTCGTAGCCCGTGCCTTCCTCAGGGAAGGTCGTGGTGAGGATACCCTCAAAGCCTTCTTGCTGCAGCTTGGTGCAGTCGTGCGAGAAGATGATAGCCACCGCAATCTCGCCCTGACCGGCCAGCGTGCCCGGCGCAGAGCCAGAACGCGTGTACTGCAGGATGTTCTGGTTCAACTCGGCGAAGTACTCGAAAGCAGCGTCCACAGCGGCCTCAGTCGGCATGCCGTCTTCCATGTAGCCTGCGCCTTCTTCCTCCGCTTCCAGCGCGTCCGCCTTGAGCGTTACGATCGTCCAGAAGGCGGTGAAGGCCGTGCCCGAAGTGGCCGGGTGGGCCATCGCCACGAAGCCGCGCAGCTCCGGCGCGAGCAGGTCATCCCACGAGTTCGGCGGTTCCACGCCCAGCTCTTCCAACACCTGCACGTTCGAGCAGAAGCCCAGCGCGCCAACGTACACGCCCGCCCAGAAGTTGTTCTCAGCATCGCGGTACTGGGCTGGGATGGCCTCGGCGTTGGGCGATTCATAGGCCTCGAGCAGGCCTTCATTGGCGGCTGCGATAAAGGCGTCTGCCGGGCCACCCCACCAGATCGAGAACTCTGGGCTGCCCTGCGCCGCCCGGATGCGCGCCAGCGCCTCTCCCGAGGACAGGCGGACGTAGTTCGTGCGGATGCCCGTCTCTTCTTGGAAGGCGGCGGTCATCGCCACGCACCAATCTTCCTGCGGCGTACAGAGCACCGTCAGCGTGTCCTGCGCCATGGCCGGCACGGTCAGCAGCCCTGCGGCCACAGCCACCCCTACGATAAAGCGACGCATTGTCATAGTCCTTCTCCCACCATTAGATTTAGATTCTTAGAATAGCTAACCCCATAGACCATAGACAGATTCTTTTAAGAGAATGTTAATTCGTCGCACAAGTCGTGTTAAGTTAGGGGCATGGTGTCCCCGCGAGAGGCTTCACGCACGCAGCGAAACTTAATCCTCTCTTAGCAAATTGGTGCTACACTAATCCGTAATTTAGCGGTTTATTGCCTTGTGAGCACCCATCTATGATCTTGCCAACTGTCGAGTTGACCCCAGACACGTTCATCAACCGTGAGCTGAGCACCCTTCAGTTCCAGCGGCGTGTGCTTGCGTTGGCCAATGACCCCAGCATCCCACTGTTAGAGCGCGTGAAGTTCGTCGCCATTGTAGGCAGCAACTTAGATGAGTTCTTCATGGTGCGCGTGGCGGCTTACATTCAGAAGATCAAGCTCGGCACGACCACCCCGCGCCCGGATGGCTTCACCCCCCAGGCGCTGCTGCGGCGCATCCGCCAAGAGGTCATGAACATTATCGATGAACAGCGCCGCTTGATGGTGCAGCTCTTTGCAGAGTTGGAGCAGCACGGCATCTACATCAAGCGCTTTGCTGACCTGCCGAGTGAGACCCAAGCCGCCCTCGACGACTACTTCAACGAGCAGGTGTTCCCCGTGCTGACGCCGCTGGCGGTTGACCACGCGCGGCCCTTCCCCTTCATCAGCAACCTCAGTCTCAACCTCGGCGTCATGTTGGAGCGCACCCCCGACGATGACCCCGAATTCGCGCGGATCAAAGTCCCTGTGCCGGACATCCTGCCGCGCCTCATCAACGTGAACAAAGTCGTTGAGCGCTACACCGGAACGGTGCTGCTCGATCAAGTCTTCATCTACGTCGAAGACCTCATCATGAACAACCTCGACGACCTCTTCCCCGGCATGCGCGTGCTGGAGGCGACCCCCTTCCGCGTCTTGCGCGACGCCGACATCGACTACGAGCACGAGAACGAACACGTCGAGAGCACCACCGACGACGAAGACGATCCCGTCGACGTCATGGCGATCATCGAGCGCGGCGTTAAAGATCGGCGCTTTGGCTCGCTCGTGCGCGTTAGCGTCCCGCACGACATCAGCCAAGAGATGCTCAGCCGCCTGCTGGACGGGCTGGAGGTGCGCCCCGACAGCCACCTGTACATGATCGAAGGGGCGCTCGGCAGCGCTAACCTGTTCGAACTGACCGCCCTCGACCGCCCCGACTTGAAATACCCGCCCTACCTGCCCAAGCTGCCCGAAGGCTTCACGCCAGAGGTGAACATCTTCCAGATGATCCGCCGCGGCGACCTGCTGCTGCACCACCCCTATGATTCGTTCCTGCCGGTGGAGGAGTTCTTCCGACAGGCAGCGCATGACCCTGACGTGCTGGCGATCAAGACGACGCTCTACCGCGTGGGGAAGAACTCGCCGGTGGTGCAGGCCTTGATGGAAGCGCACGACAACCTCAAACAGGTGACCGTGCTCGTGGAGCTGAAGGCGCGCTTCGACGAGGAGAACAACCTAACGTGGGCGCGCATGCTGGAAGCGAAGGGCGTCCACGTGATCTACGGCGTAGAAGAGCTGCCCGTCAAGACCCATGCGAAGGTCTCACTGGTTGTGCGGCGTGAGGACGGCGGCGTGCGCCGCTATTTGCACCTCGGCACGGGCAACTACAACGCCAGCACCGCCCGCCTCTACAGCGATATTGGCCTGTTCACAGCAGATCCACAGCTTGCCGACGACGCCAGCCGCCTGTTCAACCGCTTGACAGGCTATGCCCCCGCCACCACCTATCAACGCTTGCTGGTGGCCCCGCGCTTCCTACTGCCCGCTCTGGTAGAGCTAATCGACAACGAAATTGCCGCCGCGCGCGAGGGCAAGCCAGCGCGCTTGATCTTCAAGATGAACCAGCTTGAGGAGGATAAGATGATCCTCAAGCTGTACGAGGCGTCACAGGCCGGCGTGCAGGTGGATCTGATCGTGCGCGGGCTGTGCTGCTTGCGGCCGGGTGTGCCGGGCGTGAGCGAGAATATCCGCGTGCGCAGCATCGTGGGGCGCTATCTAGAGCATGGGCGCATCTTCTACTTCCAGAACGCGCCCGAAGATCGCAATCTCTACGCCGGCAGCGCCGACCTGATGCGCCGCAACCTTTACAATCGCGTGGAGGTCGTGTTCCCGATTTTGGAGCCGCGCCTCAAAACGCGTATCATGCGCCTGCTGATGACCAACCTGTGCGACAACCAAAGCGCGTGGGAGCTGCAATCTGACGGCGAATATCGCAAGGTACAGCCCCAGCCCGATGAGCCGCTCATCAGCGCGCACGATATCTTCATGCAAAATAGTTGGGGGGTAGAGCTGTAAACGCGACGATGCACATCACAGTTGCCCAAGCGCTGCACGCGGCGCGTCTGTGCTTGCTACCATCTCGGACTGCCGCGCTTGAGGCGCGCCAGCTCGTGGCGCACGTCTTGAACCTGCCGCAGTCGATGCTGTTGGCCTACCCGGAAACAATCCTGACAGAAGACCAGCATCAACAGCTCCAAGCGTTGATCGAGCGGCGCGCGGCGGGCGCGCCGTTGGACTATCTGCTCGGCTACAGCCACTTCTACGATCTGACGCTGACGGTCACCCCCGATGTGCTCATCCCGCGGCCTGAGACAGAACTGCTAGTCGAACAGGCCATCCACCACGCCGAGCAGCTGCCCGCGCCGGTCATCGCCGACATCGGCACGGGCAGCGGCGCGATCGCTGTCACGGTGGCGGCGCACCTGCCGCACGCCTGCACCTACGCGGTGGACGTCAGCGCGGCGGCCCTCCACGTCGCTCAGCGCAACGCCCAGCAGCACGGCGTCGAAGTGGAGTTTTTCCACGGGTCGCTGGCGCAGCCCTTGATCGAACGCGGCCTGCGGGTGGATCTGCTGCTGGCTAACCTGCCCTACATCGCCCGCGACGAAGTGCCAACGCTGGCCGTCAGCCAGCATGAGCCGACGCTGGCGCTCGACGGCGGCCCGGACGGCCTCGCGCTGATCCGTGAGCTGCTTCAGCAAGCCCCCCGCGTCTGCCAGCCGCAGGCCCTCATCTTGCTGGAGATCGGCAGCGGGCAGGGGGGCGCCGTGCTAGCGGCCGCCGCCCACCTTCCGCTGCGCGAGGCGGTCGTCCTGCCTGACTACGCCGGCCATGAACGGATCGTCCGCCTCAGCTTGATCTAAAGCATTTTCACACCTTACACTCAGATGCGTGTGGTATGTATGGGCAAGGCACACGAGGAGAGGCCCATGCCCCAACATTTAATCGATTTAGGCGGCCAGCCGCACGCGCCCGTGCTGCACATGGCCCCGGCGAATGGTTTTGTCCCACACACTTACGTACCAATGCTGCGCCCGCTGATGAGCGCTTTTCGCGTCGTGTGCGCGCCGCCGCGCGCCCTGTGGCACGATGGCCCGCCGCCCCCGCTGGCCGAGGCCCCCGATTGGCTGCACATGGCAGAGGACTTGCTGGCCGCCTTTGACCAATTCAACCTGCGCGAGGTGATCGCCGTCGGGCACTCGTTCGGCGGGGTGGCCAGCATGAACGCCGCGCTCATGCAGCCAGAGCGCTTCCGTGCGCTCATCTTGCTCGACCCAACGTTCTTAGACGAGACGATCGTTGACATGATCGCGGCGGCGCGGCGGCACGGCGTATCCGATCAGCACCCACTGGCACAGGCGGCCATCAAACGCACTCGCGTCTTTGAGAGTCAACAAGCCTTCTATCAGCGCTATCGGCATCACCCCCTGTTCGCTGATTGGGATGACGAAGCGATGCGCCTTTACGCCCAGTATGGAACGCGCCCCGAAGGTGACGAAGTAACGCTCACATGGTCGCCCGAATGGGAAGCGCACTACTTCAGCACGGGGTTTGCCGAGATGTGGCAAGCCATCCCGCGGATGGAGGCGCTGCCGCTGCCCAAGCTCATCATCCGCGGCGGGACGAGCGACACCTTCAGCGCGGCCAGCGCCGAGCGCGTCAAGGTGCTCGTCCCCAGCGCCACCCACCTGACGATTGAGGGCTACGGCCACCTCTTCCCACAGGCCGTCCCCCAGCAGACAGCTATGCACATTCGCGCGTGGCTGCTGCGTCAGGGGTTGATGGACGCCTGACAGCGCGGTAGGCGATCAAGCGGGATGTCATCAAGGCGCGGGTTGGTCATGTCGCGCTCGGAGAGCAGCGGCTGGCCCACCGTGCCCCAATCGAGGCCCAGCGATGGATCATCCCACGCCACGCCCAGCTCATCACGGCGATCGTAGTAGTTGTTAACGGTGTAGAACAGCGTGCAGTCAGTTTGCGCGTAAAAGCCGTGCGCCACGCCCACCGGGATAAACAGGCCGCGCGGCGCGTCAGCGTCGAGGTCGACGGTGTGGACGGCGCGGAAGGTGGGCGAATCAGGCCGCAGGTCAACTAGCCCGGCGCGGATGCGCCCCTGCGCGCAGAACCAATAGTCCACTTGGTGGAAGTGATAGTGCAGCCCACGCAGCACGCCCGCGACGCTCTCGCTGCGATTGCTTTGGAGGCGATCCCACGAGACCTGGGGGAACCACTCGCGGCGGAAGGTCTCCATAAAGCGACCGCGCGCGTCGGCGTAGGCTTGCAGTTCGACGAGCAGCACGCCGTCGATGGGCGTCGGGTGCAGATGGGTCATGAGCAAACATCCTTCAAAAATGATTCCAGCGCCTGCCAGTAGGCAGGGAAGTCGCCACAGCGGATATGATGCCCCACGGTCGGCACGTGAACGTGCTGGAGGCCGCGCCAGCCTGCTACGAGATGTTCAGCCGTCTCTGGCTGCACGATGCCGCCCTGCGCCGGGTCACCTGTCAGCAGCAGCGCCCTGCATTCTACTTGAGCATGCCAGTCCTGCCAGCGGGGGGTATCGGCCCAGTCCATTAGGTCGAACACGGCCACGTCGAGCATCTGGCGGGCAGCGATGCGCGTCTCAATATCCGCCTCGCTCCATGTGGGGTAAAGCTGCGTGCGGTAGACCGCGCGGACGGCCTCGAGTGGGGCACTCTGCTGCGTAAGGATCTGCGCCTTCCAGTTGGCCATGTCCTCGCGGGTGAGGGGGACCGTCTCAGTGATGGGCGGGTCTTCCAGCACGACGGCGCGCAGGGTGTGCGGGGCCTGCCACGCGGCCAGCGCCGCAATGGCCGCGCCCATGCTGTGGCCGATGACGATCGGCTGATGCAGCCCTAGTGCGTCGATCACGCCCAAGCATTCGCGCGTCAAATCCATCAGGGTGTAACGCGCGGTCACGCGGGCAGATTGGCCGTGGCCGCGCCCGTCGTAGGCGATCACGTCGTAGTCAGCGCTCAGGTGGTCGATGAGGGTGTCCCAGACGATAGCTGCGTCTGTAAAGCCGTGCGCCAGCAGCAGCGGCTGGCGGCCCGCGCCTACGCGCCATACGTGGATCGGCAGGCCGTCCATCGTCAGCGTGAGGTGGGTCTCGTTCGGCCTCATGACAGCGCCACCCAACGCGACCAGTCGGCGGGCGTGCCGCGCTTCTCGCGCAGGCTGCCGCCCTCCACAGCGTCCAGCGGTGCGTTCGGGTGCGCGAGGAAGATCGCCCCCAGCAGCAGCTGATTGGTTGCAATCCCCAACAAGGCGAACACGTCCGCATCGCGCAAAATGCCGCCAGTTGACCAGTAGTTGTGCCAGCCGCGCGCAGTGGCCGCCAGCAGCAGGTTCTGCACCGCCGCCGAGGCTGCCGCGAGGTGTTCGATGTTGTTCTCGTCCAGCAAAGGCAGGCTGCCCGCGGGCGCGGGGTCCGGCAACCACGTCACCATCACCAATGCGCTGGAGCCTGCCAGCAGCTTGGGGATCTTGGAGTCCCATGCTTTGCTCCATTTGCTGTGGGGGTGGGCGGTGGCCTGCGCCTCTAGATGGCGTAGCAGGCGGCAGCAGTTAGGCTTGTCAAGCGCGTAGAAGCGCCACGGAACGACCGCGGCGAAGCCGTCTTGGCGGTGGCTTTCATGCGCCAGCTTGTGAAAGGGGGCGTACCCCGCCGTTTCGATCAGCTCAGGCAGGGCGGCGGCCACCTCTGCATGACATGGCGCTGCCTCGTCGCAGCGCGTCGTGTCGCGTAGGGGTTTGCTCGTGCGGCGTTGACGGATCACGTCGTCAATCGGGTGAGGCATAGGCATCTCCTACAGGCATATGCAGCGCCTGAAGTATACCACGTCTGCTCAAGCGACTAGGCCAACAGTAGGGCAAATAATCAACCAAGTGGCCAGCTTGTGCAATTGTAAACGTTTAATATAATTCGTACTGAATTGTTCAAAATTTTCACGGCTATTGCATTATGACACTAGACACATCACACAACGGCGCTATTGCAATTCCTGCACACGAGCAAGTGATTGACGACCTTGAGACGCTCAAGGTGCTGGCGGATCCACTGCGGCTGCGCATCCGTGAGCTGATGGTGCGGCCCTCCACTGTCAAACAGATTGCCGCTGAACTAGAGATCCCTGCGACCAAGCTCTACTACCACGTCAACTTGTTAGAAAAACACGGGCTGATCACGGTAGTGGATTCGCGCTTGGTCTCTGGCATCATGGAACGGGTGTATCAAGTGGCGGCGTATCGGGTGCAGGTTGCCCCTCAACTGCTGACGAGGTCACAGGAGGACTCCGACTCGCTTGAGAGGCCGATCCGCAACGTGTTTGACAGCGTGTGCCAAGACCTGCTCGACGGGCTGCACAACGGCACAATCGACACCTCTGAAACGTCTGAGGTCATCCACGGCGCAAAGGTGGTCTCGCTGCGGCTTTCGTTGACGGAAGATCAAGCGCGCACGATGTTCGCCTTGCTTGACAATGTGATCGACGAGTTCACCAAAATCAGCAACAGCAACCGCAGTCAACACGCGCTAGACACCCGTGTATATCGGCTTTTCAGCGCCGCGTTCCCAACTAAGCCGCTCGACACGTCGTCTTAGACGGCTAGAATGGAATATCGTCTGAGGTTCTGGGGTAGCTGTCGTTGTCATGGGAATTCGGATGATAATTACCCATATTGTCGTCGTTTAGCGTGTGTGTGTCGCCGCGGTTGCCCAGCAGTTGAATCGTATCGGCCTTCAGTTCAAGGCTAGCCTTTGGGTTCCCGTCTCTGTCTTTGTAAGGACGCGCCGACACCGTCCCGATGATCATCACCTGCTTGCCTTTGCGGATGTAAGGCAGCACCCCATCAAACCGATTGCCCCATAGGCTGACGCTGTACCAGTTAGTGGAATCTTTCTGTTCGTTGGTGCTGCGGTCGCGCCAGACGCGCGTCACCGCGACCGTGAAGGACGTCACGCTGTCGCCGCTGGAAAGCTGCCGCGTTTCGGGGTCACGCCCGACGTTGCCCACGATGATCGTCTGCTCATAGCCTGCCATGTCTGTTCCTCCTCACCCTCGCGCGATGTTCACCAAAGAATAGCCGCGCGCCTTTTTAGAACATGTATTCTAACACAGAGTGGTCATTTTGTCAAATCAGTTTTTGATGGGCGGGTGCTGATTGCAGGCGAAATGGCAACCCACCGCCGGGGCCGTCCCTGTCTCGATGTCGCGCTGGTAGGCAGCCTGATGATTGACCGATGAATGGGCGCTGATTGTCGGTCGGTAAGTTGGCATCAGCGCCAATTTGGCCTATAGTTAAAATAGTGACACAATTATTCCACTGCACCGACTGAAGGGGTTGTTATGCGTAGAGCGCTGCTGCTGATTTTGCTGCTGTTAGTCGGCATGGCGGAGGCACAAAGCCCAACCATCCCACGCGACTACGCCATCCTCAGCCCCGGCATCAGCTTTTCTGACGACAACGAGACGTTCACTGTGCGCTTTGTCGTGCGCAACGCAGGCGGCAACCCGGGGGCGAACACCTCGATTGTCATCCGCAACTTACTCACCCAGCAGGTGCTGACGGAGGACGTCCTGCCGCCAATTGCAGGCGGCGCGAGCGTCAACATCAGCATCCCCTTCCGCACGCGCGATTTCAACGAGGGGCAGCTCCCCATTCAAATTGAGGTCGGGCTGGACGAGTTCGAACCACGGGACTCCCCGCTCGCGGGCAACAACGTCATCGGCATCAGCGTCACTATCCCCCCAATGCCCACCCAGCCGACCAGCTCCAGCACGGCTGGCAGCGGCTCACCTGCGCTGGTTGAGCTGGCCGACGGCGGCATCCGTTTGGGCGGGGTATTCGTCACCTATGAGAACTTCGTCATCGGGCTGGTGATCATGCTGGCTGGGGTACTGCTGCTGTGGCTGCTGTCGATCATCGTGCGGGCGGTCTTTCGCCGCAAGCCCGACTTCAGCGCGTGGCAGCCGTCCTACGCCTTCATGCCGATGATCGACCCCAACAGCGTGGAAGGCCGCCGCCAAGCGTGGCAGATGCACGCCCAGAACGGCCTCATCCTCGCCCCGCCGACCCCCAACAACCTACACGTTGTGAAGCTGCTGCTAGGGACAGACGGCGAACTGTTCAACAATTGGCGCGTGACCGGCATCCGCCTCAGCCAGTATGACAACTACGGGCGTGTCGCGCGGACGCAGTACATCGCCCCCAGCGGGCTGACGGCGCAGCTCAACCGCTTGCTGCGGCGGCGCGCCAAGCTCAAACCTGACCAACTCGAACGGCAGACGGCGCGGCTGGCGCGGCGGCTCGTCGGCCAGTTTCGGCGCAAGATCAACGCGCGCACCGCCTTTCTGCCCGTCGCGCTCGACCTGCGCTTAGAGGGCAAACACGGCGAAATCCGCATCGTCTTTGAGCTGTATCAAGCGCAGGGCGGCTTGTGGGTGCGGCTCGACCAGTGGGAGCCGGCCATGTCTGTCACCTCGGCCAAAATCCAAGAGAGCTACACCTTCACTATCCACGGCATGCACGCTGGCGAAAAACTGGCCGACTACTACAAGCGCTTGGGGGATGATGTGGCGTGGCTGCTGAGCCAATCGCTGCAAGTGACCAAACCCCAAGCTCAACCGCCCGAGCCGCAGCCTTACGCCGTCCCCGACACGCTCACCGGCATGCAGCCGCTGTCGATCTGACCGCTTCAAGAAGACGACAGGCGCTGGCCGTGCGGGTCGAACAGGCGCGAGCGCCGCACCCCCCAACGGTGCAGCACGAACGCTGCGCTCGTCGCCAGCACGCCCAGCCCATAGCGGATCGACGGCTGAAGCGAGATCGACGAGGCTTCTTCAAAGTAGCGCGTGGGGCATGAGATCTCGCCGATGCGACAGCCGAAGTAGATCGCCTGCGCGAGAATCTGGTTGTCGAAGACAAAGTCATCGCTGTTCTCGTGCAGCGGCAGGCGCAGCAGCACCTCGCGCGCGTAGGCGCGGTAGCCGGTGTGATACTCTGACAGGCTGACGCCCAACAGCGCGTTCTGGATGGCGGTTAGGGCGCGGTTAGCGATGTACTTGTAGAGCGGCATCCCCCCGCGCAGCGCCCCGCCCATCAAGATGCGCGACCCTAGCGCAATGTCGTACTCGCCAAACGCCACCATCGCCGCCAGCGAGACGACCAAGCGCGGTGTGTACTGATAGTCCGGGTGCAGCATGACGACGACATCCGCGCCTTGATCTAGCGCCGCTTGATAGCACGTCTTCTGATTGCCGCCATAGCCGCGGTTCTGGGGGTGAATGAGCGTGAGGATGCCCAAGGACTGCGCCAGCGCCACCGTTTCATCGCGGCTGTAGTCATCAGCCAAGATGACCAGATCGACCAAATCCCGTGGGATCTCCTGCCATGTCTGCGTCAAGGTGCGCGCAGCATTGTAGGCAGGCATCACAACGACGATCTTTTTTCCGTTGAGCACGCAACCTCTCCCCTCAACAGCAGGCAGCCGCACGCCTCTGATACGTGCTTACTACCTATCATAGGGGATAGCGTACCTTGTGCGGCGCTCGCTTGCATCCAAACTTGTTAGCATTTATTAACTTTTGAGCCTTTGAGTGACGCTTCACGAAAATAAGGTTACAATACAGTAGAAATCATCAGAAGCAGTCATTTAGCAGTTTGAGTAAGGTAAGTTATTCGCAATGCCATATTTGAGGGTAGTGCGAGGCCCAGAACCCGATCGTATCTTTGAACTAAGCGATGATGTAGTCACGATTGGCCGCGGGCGCAAGAACACCATCATCATCCACGACAACGAAATTAGCCGCGAACACTGTCGGCTGGTTAAGGTGTTGTTCGACTACGAGATTTCCGACCTGAACAGCACAAATGGGACGTTCATCAATGGGCGGCCAGTGGGCGAGACCGCCACGCCGCTAGCGGACAAGAACATCATTGAACTGGGCGATTCCATCGTGTTGGAGTACCTGTTGACGTTGGATGCATCTAGCGCCGAGCCGACCGCGTCCCTCCCCCACCAAGCGGACATGTTGGCCCCTGAGGTGGACGTGTCGATAGAAGAGGCTGCCTCCCTACTGACGTGGGAGAGGCCTGAAGCCCCGCCCCTCACCGCGCCAACACCCGTGAACAACTTCTACCTCGTGATTCGGCGGCGTAGCCAATTCATGCCTGAGGTCTACATGCTCGACAGCCCCCTGATTGACATCGGGCGACACCTCGACAACGCCATCTGCCTCAGCGAGAACCAAGTGAGCCGCTTCCACATGCGCCTGACTCGGCTCAACGACGGCTACACGCTGGAGGATTTGGGGTCGACGAACGGCACGTTCATCAACGGTGTGCGGGTCGAAAAGTCGGTGACGCTGTCGCCTGGCGATTACATCACCATCGGCCACACAGTTGAGATGTGGTTCACCCACAACCTCGAGACGCTGCGCATGGTTCCCAACGTGCCCAAGCAAACGCCAACGCTTGCCGCCGCCGATGGGGCGCAGCCTCGCTCTGCCCCCGCCAAGCCAGCCCAAGCCCCCGCCAAGCCGCTGCTCCAAACCACCCTGCTGAACCCGTCTGCGTTGGGAGGGCTGGGCATTGAACCATCGCCGGCCTCAGAGGTGGAAGCCGAACCAACCGAAGCCACTGAGCATATGCCTGCGCAAAACCTGCCCGAAAGCGCCCCCTCATCAGACGCTTCCGCCTCGGGGATGGTGCGTGGGCTGTTGAACAGCGCGGCGGCCATCATGCCCGCCGCGCCGCTGACTGAAAGCCCGAAGCCAGCCGATGATGAGATCGCCCAATCCACCAAGACCACCGAAGAAGCGCCCAACATCGCAGCGCTGAAGCCCCCGTCCGAGGCTGAGCCTGACACCCCTTCGGAGCAGTGAGGCCTATGCCCACCTTAAGGGTGACGCGCGGCGCTAGCACAGGGCAGCTGTTTCAACTGACTCAAGATGAACTACTCGTCGGCAGCGGCATCCGCAACGACATCGTGTTGAAAGACCTCGACGTCAGCCCGCGCCACTGCCGGCTGGTGCGCAGCAACGGCGTCTATCACCTGTACGACCTCGGCAGCAAACGCGGCACGTTCGTCAGCGGCAAGCTCGTCTTGAGCGATGGCATCCCGCTCGTGCAACCCGTGGTGATCGAGTTGGGTGAGAGCGTCGCGCTGGATTACCAGCCGGATGACGACGCCGAGCGCATCCCGACCGACAAGCTCAGACGCCCCGCGATAAGCTACTTGATCATTCGACGGCGCGCCGACATCATCCCGCGCGTCTACCCGCTGGAGGGCGACCAGATCACTATCGGGCGCGAACTCTCCAACGACATCATCCTACCAGAGCCAAAGGTGAGCCGCTACCACATCCGCCTAGAACGCGTCGCGCGCGGCTTCATCCTGCACGACCTCAAGACGAGCAACGGAACCTACATCAACCGCCATCGGATCAACCTGCCGACGCTGCTGCAGCCCGGCGACTACATCGCCATCGCCGACGCAGTGGAGATGTGGTTCACCGACAATCTGGACGCTTTCAAAATCTAGCAGGGACGCGACCTGTCGCGTCCGCCGATGGCCTCATCCCCAACCGCGCCGTGCTTGCGGAGATCTACTTGTTCTTGCGCTCGCTGAGGGTGACGATGTCGAGCGGGGCGCGCGCTTGATCCGCCAGATGCTGCGCCAGCGCAAGGTACTGATCTGAGAAGAATAGGGTGGTCTCGGTGGCGCTGTAGAGGCGCACGAGGCCGCGCCCGTTGGCCTGCTCGGTGGCGATCACGCGGCGGATGCCGGCCACAGCCAGCTTGGCGAGGATGATATCCGCCTGGGTGACGACGACCAAACGCCCCACCAAGTAGATCGTCACCCCCGCGCCGAGACTGAGTTCCCCTTGCAGCGTTTGATCGGCCAGTTGGGCGTTGTAGACGGCCACTTCGCCGCTGTCGCCGATGGTCAGGTCAGGGCGGGCGCGACGCAGCAGCTTGACGAGCGTTGGCGCGTCGGGCAAGCGCAGGAACACGCTCAGATGGCCCCAGCGGCCGTCACGCTCAAGGTAGAGGTCAAATTGGACGCTGTGGGCTGCGTCATGGCGGAAGAGGCCGCGCAGCTCGCTGAACGACAGCTCTAGCGCCGTCTCTATGCCGACGAGCGCTAGGCCGCCGTCGATCAAGCACAGCGTGTCGAGCGACTCGCGCTGGCCGCGCCCCCAACGGAAGCCGCCGCCGTAGATCACAGGGAGGTAGTGCGACGGCAGCGGCACGCTGCCGCGCTGACCGGTCGTGCGCTGCTGATACCACATGAGAGCGCCGCCCAACAGCGCCCCGACGACTGCAACCAACC
>DAOUBS010000022.1:0-15686 GCA_034432435.1 Anaerolineae bacterium | reverse complement strand
AAACGCAAAAAAGGGGCTGAAGACGCCAAGCGTGGGAAGATTTTTACCCGCCTCGCCCGTGACATCACGATTGCCGCCCGTGAAGGCGGCGGTGATGAAAGCGCCAACCCCAAGCTCAAGCTGGCCATCGCCAAAGCGCGCGCTGCCAACATGCCGAAAGAGAACATCGAACGGGCCATCAAGAAAGGCATAGGCGAGCTTGAGGGCGGCGCTGCGACGGAAGAACTGGTCTACGAGGGCTACGGCGTGAACGGCATTGCCTTCATCGTCGAATGCCTCACCGACAACAAAAATCGCACCCTGGCCGAGATCAAGAACGTGTTCAACAAAAACGGCGGAAGCCTCGCCACCAGCGGCTCAGTCACTTGGCAGTTCAAGCAGGTGGGGGTGATCGTCCTTGGCGGTGACAAGCTCAACTACGACGAGGTATTCATGGCTGCGGCCGATGCTGGCGCAGACGACGTCGAAAACGACGAAGGGACGCTCACCGTCTACACCCCGCGTGAGTCCTTCGCCGCAGTTGAGCAGGCGCTGTCTGCCGCTGGCTATACTATCGAGGACTCCGGACTACGCTGGATCGCCACGAACGAGATCAGCATCGACCCGGCTTCGGCCTTGAAGAACATGCGCATCATGGAGCGACTCGAAGAGCTAGACGACGTGCAGAACGTCGCCTCCAACATGGAAATCACGGCTGAACTGCTCGAAGCGCTGGAGAGCTGATGCGCGTCCTCGGCATTGACCCCGGGACGGCCACCATCGGGATTGGCATCGTCGACGAAGCCGCCGACGGCTCGCTCTCTTCGGTCTATCACGGGGTCATCCGCACTACCCCTGACCTGCCGATGCCGCAGCGCCTCGACCTAATCTACGAGTCCGTTACAGCGCTCATCGCTCGTTACCAGCCTGATGCCGGCGCGGTAGAAGAACTGTTCTTTGCGAAGAACGTCACCACAGCGATCACCGTCGCACAAGGGCGCGGGGTGGTGCTGCTCGCGCTCCAGCGCGCGCGCATCCCGATCTATGAGTACAAGCCGAACATCGTTAAGCAAACCGTGTCCCAGTACGGCGGCGCTGGCAAAGCACAGATGCAAGAGATGGTACGCATCCTCTTAAACCTCAACGAAGTGCCCAAGCCCGACGACGCCGCCGACGGCCTAGCGATTGCCATCGCCCACATTCAGCACAGCCCTTACTTATCCCCTTGAACGAGACATGCGATGATTGCCGCCCTGAATGGCCGAGTGCTGTACAAAAGCGCTGACAGCGTCATCGTGGACGTGCACGGCGTGGGCTACGAAGCTTTCACCACCCGCGCAGCACACGACAAGTGCGCCGTCGATGAATCGTGCTTTCTGCTAACGCGCCTCATCGTCCGCGAGGATGCGCTCACGCTGTTCGCCTTTGCCACCGAAGCTGAACGCGATATGTTCGACGCCCTGCTCAAGGTAAGCGGCGTCGGCCCGAAGCTGGCCGTTCAAATCCTATCGTTCATGTCTGTAGACAACCTGCGCGCGGCGGTCGCTAGTGAGCACGCCGAAAGCCTGACGCGCGTTCCCGGCATTGGCCAAAAGACCGCCAAGAAGATCTTGATCGAACTCAAGGACAAACTGCCTGTGGGTCTTGATGCTGTTCCAGGGGCGGACTTCAACAGCATCAACAGCGACGTGATGGACGCGCTGATCGCGCTCGGCTTCAGCGTCATCGAGGCTCAGCGCGCTATTCAAGCGCTGCCGCTCAGCGCGCCCGACGACATCCAAGAACGCATCCGCTTGTGCCTTCAATTCCTCAGCCGATAGGACGCTCATCAAATGACTACTGACCTACTCAACAAACGTGTCTCTGTGCTAGACAAAGGCTGGGTCGAACTCGTTGACCTGATGCCGCACCCGTCGGCTGGCGTCAGCGGTGACCTCGCCATCGTCAACGCAGCGCGTGTGAGCTTCCTCGGTGAGAGCAAAGGCGAAGAGAAAGACCGCAAACTGCTGTTCTATCTGCTGCGGCATCACCATACCAGCCCATTCGAGATGGTCGAGTTCAAGTTCCGCGTGCGCGCCCCTCTAGTGACGTGGTGGCAGTGGGTGCGCCACCGCACGTGGAACTTCAACGCGCAGTCCGGGCGCTACACGCCGTTTGAAGAAGACGACTTCTACGCGCCGCCGGTGTGGCGTCGCCAAGCCAAAGACAACAAACAGGCCAGCGAGGGCGAACTCCCCCCCGACGACAGCGACCAGCTCACCCAAAACCTGCTCGCTCACTATCAGCGCAGCTATGAGCTGTACGAAGATGCCCTTCAGCGCGGCGTCGCCCGTGAGATCGCACGCCTCTTCCTGCCCGGCTTCAGCGTGTATTACACGTGGGTTGCCAAAGTCGACGCCCACAACCTCATGCACTTCTTGCGGCTGCGGATGGCCTCTGACGCCCAATATGAAATCCGCGCTTACGCCGAAGCCATCTACCATCACTTCTTCAAGCCCGCCCTCCCGTGGACGGCTGAAGCGTTTGAGCTTTATCGGCTCAACGCAGACAGCACGCCGTAGCGTCCGCTGCGTTGAATCGCCCGTTCTAGCGGTCTCCCCCGCTTGGGATCGTTAGCGGCGCTGTCGGGATGAGAATCGACCCAATCGAGAAGCACATCTGATCGTTACGCGCGTTGATCGGATAGACCTCCCAGCCGTAGGCGACTCCCGCTGCAAACAGGTTCGGCGGCAGTTGATAGCTCGTCTCAGCGATGTAAATCTGATCCGTCACAACCCGTTCGTTCTCTGTGCGAATGATGATGCGGTACAGCTCAGCCCCCGGGATGCCGTTCCATGCAATGCGCGGTGACTCCCCTACAGTGAATTGTGTCGTACTCGCTTCAAAGTTCACCGTAAACAGCGCACAGTTGGGGTCAGGGGTTGCTGCTGAGATGAACGGCGTTGCCGTTGGGAAAGTGCGCGTCGGCGTCGGTTCCTCGGTTGGGGTCGGCGTGGGTGTGAAAGTTGGTGGCAGCGTCGGCCGCGTCCGAACAGGGGTGGAGGTTGCCGTCGGCTCGACCGGCACAGCTTCCGTAGTGGTCGCCTCAGCGGTCGGCGGCGTCACCTCCACTGGAACCAGCGTCGGCAGCGCCTCCCCTCCCCCGCCGCAGGCGCTCACCAGCACAGCCACCATCAGCATCAGCCCAAAACGCACCTTAGACATAAGCGTTTCCCCTCAGTTAGCAAACAAGTCAGTGAGCGACACCCCGTAGATGATCAACACCAAGTTGACCACTAGCACCGTCAGCGCAACCGCAAGATATAGAGCGCGACCACGGCGCTCTTGCAGCTTCACGCCGCGCGTGCCAACAAACAGATAATACCCCCAAACGTACATCGCCGCGCCCAACGCCACCGAGATATACGATGGCACGACGACCGTCGCTGGATCCAGAAAGTACTGAATGTAGATGCGATCCACCAGAGCAAACACGGCCAAGACGACGCCCGCTGCGTTGAAGGCCACGAACAGGATACGCCACGGGCGCGCCAGCTCCAGCAGCCAAGTCATTCCGTCACCTCTTTAGTATTGATCATGAAGGCCGAACCGTTGACGAAGTACTCACGCATCAACCCGCGCGCCGGCTCTGGAATGCCCACTTCGTCGATGGCGTCGAGCATATGCCGCAGCCACGCCTCCCGTGCCTGCGGTGTGATAGGATAAGGCATGTGACGCATCCGCAGCCGTGGATGCCCGCGCTCATTGTGATAATAGCTGGGCCCACCCCAGTACTGAATCAAGAACAACGCCTGCCAGCGCTTGCCCGCTTCCAAATCCGCGGGGAACATCAGGCGCAGCTCAGGGTCAGCCTCCACCCGTCTATAGAATGCCTCGACGAGCGCCCAAAAGGTCGCATCCCCTCCCACTAGTTCATACACATTCGTACGTTCTGTGTCCATCTGTACCACAACCTGTACAATATTTATCGTCACCATTGTATGCTTGAACAGGAAGTTTATGCCAATGCCGCACGAGTTTCATAACAATCAACGGATGTCACAATTTCTACGTCAGATTTTTCGTGCGTTTTGGTGATGCTCTCTCGTTAACGACATGTTAAACTCTTACATGGTCTTGCATTTTCATCTCAAGGAGCGCTAAACATGATACGCAGAGTGTGGATAATGGGTCTGATGCTGCTGTTGGGTGCGGTGCTGTTAAGCCCAGCGCAAGCGCAAGAAGAGTTCATTTTCGGGGTTGTGCTCGTTGGCCCGCGCAACGACGGCGGCTGGAGCCAATCGCACTTCGAGGCGGCTGAATACGTTGAAGCCAACCTGCCCGGCGCGCGCAAAATCGTCTTTGAGAGCCTCAACCCCGCCGATTCCCCGGGCGTGACCCTGCTCGACGTCGTCTCAGACATGGTAGATGACGGCGCAAAAGTCATCTTCACCACCTCAGACAGCTTCGAAGAGGACACCAACATCGTTGCCGAGGCCTTCCCCGACGTCGTCTTCATCAACATCACCGGCAGCAACGTGTTGGAAGGCGCGCCAGCCAACGTCGGCAACTTCAACGGCATGATGGAAGCGCCGCGCCTGCTCGCTGGCTGCGCCGCCGCCCTCACCACCGAGACCGGCAGCATCGGCTACCTCGGCGCGCTCATCAACCCTGAAACGCGCCGCCTCGCCGCCAGCTCATACTTGGGCGCGCGCTACTGCTACGAAACCTACCGCGGGTTGGATCCTGACACCCTCAAGTTCGAAATCGTCTGGATCGGCTTCTGGTTCAACATCCCCGGCGTAACGCTTGACCCGACTGAGGTCGCCACCGAATTTCTCAACGGCGGCGCAGATGTCATCATCAGTGGCATCGACACGACTGAATCCATCGCCGTGGCCGGCCAGTTCGCCGCGCAGGGTCAACGCACGTTCGCCATCCCATACGGCAACGCTGCCGGGTGCAGCGAAGCGCCCAACGCCTGCATCGGCGTCGCCTATTACAACTGGGGGCCAGCGTACCTCGCCACCGCGCTTGAGGTGCAAGCCGGCACATGGGAACAGAGTTGGGACTGGCTCGAACCGGTGTGGGAAGAGATCAGCCCCGAAGGCTTCTACACCGGCGCCGACACGTCCATCATCGGTTACTTGAACGGCGCTGGCTTCCCTGAAGAGCGGCTCCCTGACTTGGTCGACTTTGCCGAGAAGATGGCCGAGTTCATGAACAGCACCGAGGATCAGATCTTCCTGTGGGTCGGGCCGTTGAACTACCAAGACGGCAGCGTTTTAGCTGAAGACGGCGAGCCAGTCGAACTGCTGGACATCTGGTTCTTGCCTCAGCTGCTTGAGGGCATGCTGGGCGCAAGCCAGTAAATACCACCTACAAAAACAGGGGATCCACCTTGTTAGGTGGATTCCCTGTTTGGATGTTGAGATCGTCGGGAATTCCTATGACTTTATCAAACAGCTTCACGCGCGGTGCATTGGTGCTGCTGCCTGTCGCGGCAGCCCTGCTCATCACCGCGCTGTTAGTTTTGGCTGTCGGGCGCAGCCCCGTAGAGGTTTTTGAGCGCATCATGGAAGGAGCCTTCCGCAACGAGCGCACGTTTGCTGGCGTGCTCAACTTCTGGATCCCGCTGACCCTCGTAGCCACTGGCCTTGTGATAACTTTCCGCGCGGGCTTATGGAACATCGGCGTTGAGGGGCAAATCATGGCGGGCGCAGTCGGCGCGAGCATCGTCCCGATGGCCATCTTGCAAAACGAAAGCCTCACCCCTGATCAGCTCTCAGCCGAGCTTGTGATCATCGCTGCTATCGTGCTTGGAGCCGCAGCAGGGATGCTCTGGGCGCTCGTGTGCGGCGTCTTGAAAACGCGGCTGGGGGTTAACGAGATCTTCGGCGGCGTCGCGCTGAACGCCATCATGAACGTCTTCAGCATCTATTTGATCTCTGGCCCGTGGCAGCCGCCCATCGGCGGCAGCGCGCAAGGGACACAGCAGTTCCCGCGGGTGGCGCTCTACCCCAGCGCCTCAGCCGAGTTCCCCACCAGCCCGCTTGGAATCGGATTGGCGCTGGCCGCTGTGGTCATCATCGCGTTAGTGCTGTGGGGGACGCGCTGGGGGCTGGAGCTGAAAGCGGTTGGGCGCAACATGAAATCAGCCGTGCTGCTCGGCATCCCTACCCAGCGAAACCTACTGCTGGCTTTCATGATATGTGGCGCGCTAGCGGGCATCGCGGGCAGCTACCGCGTCTTGTTCACCTACGCCAGCCTGCGCCCGCTCGTCTCAGGGGGCATCGGCTTCTTGGGTGTGCTGGTGATCCTGCTCATCGGCGTGCGGCCGCTTCTCGTGCCGCTCATTACGCTCGGGTTTGCCATCGTCATCGTCGGCAGCACCCGCCTGCGCACCACCATGCAGCTAGATGCCTCTCTCGCAGGGGTGCTTCAGGGGCTGCTGGTGCTGTGCGTGCTGATCGGCAGTGGCGTTCGCCAGCTTTGGCTGCCCGAGAGCGCCCCCCAGCCCCCACCAACGCCAGCGGCCAGTGACTCAGTCGCCCTTGCAGCAAAGGACACACCATGAGCGAGGAATTTCTGCGCACCCTCAGCAGCGTCATCGCCAACGCTACCCCGCTTGTCATCGCCGCGCTGGGCGAGACACTGACCGAGCGCGCAGGGGTCATCAACCTATCGCTAGATGGCAGCATCGTTCTCGCGTCTGTGGCGGCGTTCGTCGTCGCGTTGGCGACGGGCAACGCCGCGCTCGGCGTGCTCGCCGCGATGATCGTTGGACTGTTGGTCGCCTTGTTGATCGCGTTCACCAACATCAAGCTGCGTCAAGATCAAGTAGCCGTTGGCTTCGTGCTGACCCTGCTCTGTACTGATCTCGCCATCTTCCTCTCACAGGGCTACACGCGCATTCCGGGGCCGCAGATCACCCGCCTCGACATTCCCCTGTTAGCCGATCTGCCGATCATCGGCACGGTCTTCTTTCGTCAGAACCTCTTCGTTTACTTCAGCTATGTGCTGGTTATCGCGGCGTGGTTCTGGCTCTTTCGGACGCGTGGCGGCCTCGCTCATCGCGCCGTCGGCGAGCGCCCGGAAGCGGCCTACGCACGCGGCACGCGCGTCAACGCCCAGCGCTATCTGTTCACCGCCATCGGCGGCGCGCTGGTGGGGGTCGCCGGCGCGTCCTACGCGCTGACCTTCAAACCAGGGTTGGCCGTCCCACCCAGCATGGCCGGGGATGGGTGGATCGCGCTGGCCATCGTCATCTTCGGCGGCTGGCATCCGTTTCGTGTGCTGCTGGGAGCCTATCTCTTCGCCGCGCTGCGCGCCATCTCCGCCGACATCCAGCGCAGCGGCCTCGTGATTTTTGATCAACCCATTCCGATCAACTTCGTTCTGCTGAACGCGCTGCCGTGGATTTTGATGATCCTCACCCTGCTGCTCGTCAGCAGTGGCGGCATTGATCGCCTGCTGCGCGCTTTGCCGCGCCCTGTGCAGAATCGACTGCGCTCATTTCTGCGCTCAGACCCGCCCGCGGCACTCGGCCAACGCTTCGACCCCGATTAACTTGTACACAAGCAGCTTCACCTCGAAGGAAGGCTTCTCTGTGATCCACGATCCCATTCTCAGTAATGACTGGCACGTTATCGGCCCTGTGTCGCTGCTCGACCGCACAGGCATGACCAGCGCCCGCGTCTTGGGCGAGGACCTCGTCATCTGGCGCGCAGGGGATCGCGTCCTCGCGTGGAAAGACCTGTGCATGCACCGCGGGGTCAAGCTGTCGTTGGGTGAGATTGTCGCAGGCTACGCTCTCATGTGTCCCTATCATGGGTGGACGTATGACGCCAGCGGGCAATGCATCCACATCCCCGCCCATCCCGACCAAGCGCCACCCCCTAAAGCCCGCGCGACCACCTACCACGCCAAGATCGAGCGCGATCTGATCTGGGTGTGCCTCGGTCAACCCTTTGACTACGTCGCCCCCTTCCCTGAGTGGGACGACCCGACCTACCGACGAGTGTTGTGCGGGCCGTATCACTTTCGCGCTGCCGGGCCGCGCGTCGTGGAAAACTTCCTCGACGTCGCCCACTTCCCATTCGTGCACGAGCACACCCTCGGCGCACGCGAACGCCCCGAAATCGCCCCCTACGAGGTGATCACAGACGACGAAGGCGTCACGGCCAGCGGCATTCGCGTCTACCAGCCCAACCCTGACGGCACACACGTTGGCAAAGAGGTGGAGTACACCTACCGCGTCTTTCGCCCACTTACCGCCTACTTCCGCAAGGAGGCCACTGCCCACGGCTTCGCCATCATGCTCATGGTAACGCCCGTGGACACGCTTCACAGCGTCGCGTGGATGTGGATGCTGATGAACCACAGCTACGACGTGCCAGAGGAGGAGCTGCGCGCGTTTCAGGATCACGTCGCTGGTGAGGACATCCCCATCGTCGAATCCCAGCGGCCTGAGCTGCTGCCGCTCGACTTGCAAGCGGAACTCCACCTGCGCAGCGACCGCACGGCCATCGCCTATCGCAAGTGGCTTAACACGCTCGGCCTCAGCTTCGGCACAGCCTGAGTTGGAGCACACCGCATGACGATTGAACTACAGCACATCGACAAGCGCTTTGGCTCCGTCCACGCTAACCGCGACATCAGCGTGACGTTCATGCCCGGCCACATCTACGGCATCCTCGGCGAGAACGGCGCAGGCAAATCGACCCTGATGAAGATCTTGGCGGGCTATCAGCCACCAGACAGCGGCCAAATCTTGCTGGACGGAACGCCCATCCCATCTGACCCCCAAGCCGCCCTGGCGCGCGGGATCGGCATGTTGCAGCAAGACCCGCTCGACGTCGGCGCGTTCACCGTGTTAGAAAATTTTGTCTACGGCATGCAGGGCGGGCTGCTCTATCAGCCCCGTGCGTTGAAAGATGCGCGCAAATCGCTCACGGCGCTCGCTTCGCGCTTTCAGTTCGACCTCGACCCCGATACACTCATAGAACGTCTCTCTATCCCCCAACGCCAGCAGCTTGAGATCGTGCGCTTGTTGGCGCTGGGGGTGCGCGTGTTGATCCTCGACGAACCGACCACCGGCATCGCCGCCGACCAAAAAGAGACGCTGTTCAACGCCCTGCGCGAGCTAGCGCGCGACGATAGCATGACGATCTTGCTCGTCAGCCACAAGCTAGAGGATGTCATCGCTTTGTGCGATGAGGTGATCGTCCTGCGCAGTGGCCAGCTCGTCGGCCAGCGTGCCATGCCCGCCACCACTCGAGAACTAGTCGCCATGATGTTCGGCGGCACACTCCCAGAGCAGCAGCGCCCTGCTGTAACACTTGGACAATCCATCCTGAAGGTAGATCGTCTGGTCACGGCGGGGCGGCGCTTCATCATCGGCCCTGTGACGTTAGCAGCTCGCACCGGTGAAGTGATCGGCTTGGCCGGCCTCGAAGGCAGCGGGCAGGATCTCTTCATGCGTGCCGTCGCCGGTCTGCACCCGCTCCGTAGTGGGCACGTCCACCTCGGCGACCTTGACATCACCCGTGAGCCGTATCGCCGCCGCATGCGGCACGGCCTCGTGTTCACCGCAGCCGGTCGGCTCGAGGAAGGCCTCATCGCTGGCTTAACGCTCGTGGAACACATGGCACTCGCCAACCACAGTGGCATGATCGTCGACTGGGGGCGCACCCGCCAGCGCACACAAGAGCAAATTGATCGGTTTCGCGTGCGTGGCGCTCTCAACGACCCAATTGAGCAGCTTTCAGGCGGCAATCAACAGCGCGTGCTGCTCGGCCTGCTGCCCGATTTTATCCGCGTACTCTTGCTTGAGCAGCCCACGCGCGGCCTTGACGTCGATTCGTCGCAGCTCATCTGGAGCGAACTCTTAGCGCGCCGCGCACAAGGAACCTCCATCATCTTCTCATCGCTGGAACTGGACGAGCTGACTGCTTACAGCGATCGCATCCTTGTGTTTTACGCTGGCGCAGTGTTCGAAGTCACCGACGTTCAAAACATCACCATCGACCAGCTCGGCCACCTGATCGGAGGTGAATTTCCTCGCTGACGACCTAACAGCCCACACCCACAGAACCCACGACTGAGCGTTGGATTTCAGCGTCATCTGCCGTACAATTCGGCTTTGTCTTTAACTATTTCGCCGTATCTCAAGGAGCACCACCAGATGATGAAATCTTTGCGCGGGTTGTGGCTCGCTCTTCTCGCTTTATTTGTAATCATCACAGGCACATATGCGCAGGAGGAGCCGCTGACCGTCGTCGGCTCAGCCATCGCCGCGCCTATCGTGCAGGCAATCGCCCCAGAGACGGTGACGCTCAACATCGCCCCCGCGGGCATGGCGGCCGGCTTTCAATCCTTCTGCAACGGCACAGCGCCGGTGGTCGCTGCCAGCCGCTTGATGACCCCAGAAGAAACCAATCTCTGCCAGCTCAACGGCGTTCAATTCCAGCAGTACGCCCTCGCCAACTACTTCCTTGCAGTGGTCGTCAACGCCGCTGATCCCATCCCTGCCTGCTTGTCGCTCAGCCAGCTGAACTCGCTACTCCAGCCCAGCGCTGCCAACCTCATCACCGACTGGTCATCCATCATCGAAGAAACCGAACTGCCGCTCACCGTCTACCTGCCAACGGCTGGAACAGTCGCCTACGCTGTTCTGGATAACGCAATCAACGGCGTCGGCCTGCGGGCAGATGCACTCAACGACACGCCTAGCGCACTGATCGACAACGCGGGCAGCTTGGGCGTTTTCCCAGTCACGGATCTAACCGAGGGGTCCAACCTCACGACGGTGTCCATCCGCTTTACAGAGCCAGATGGGAGCTGCGTCAGCCCGGATGTGATCGCCTTCGAAAGCGGCGCATACCCCCTCGGCGTTGAGTACTACGTCTACCTGAACGCCGCTGCTGTCGAAGCGGCTGCCCCGCTGGTTGAGGCGCTGATTGACCCTGCGAGCGCGGAGAAGGTCGCGCAGGCAGGCTTCGTCCCCCCCTCATTTGACCGCTATGAGCTAAATCGCCTCGTCTCGTTGGGAGAAGTAGCCACCGTCGAAGGTGATCCCAACGTGCCGCTTTATGTGATCCAGCCCGGGCTGAGCGGGGTCGTGACCGGCGGCGGACAAGCACTGCTCAACCCGTGGCTGAGCGGGGCCTCCACTCAACTCACCCAGCAAGAGCAGAACTTGCGCGTCACCCTCACCCTTGACGGCGAAGCAGCGGGCTTGCGCCGCTTCTGCAACGGTGAGCTTGATTTTGTTGTGGCGTCTGGCTCGCTCAGCGGTGACGCCGCCGCCAACTGCGAGGCGAGTTCCATCGTGCCATTTGAGATCCCGCTGGGGAGCAAAGCGGTTGTGCTGGTCGCCAACGCCGCGGACGAGTATGCCGCCTGCTTGACGACCGACCAGCTTGATCGCCTGTGGAGGATTCCACCAGACGAGCCTATCACAAATTGGTCCCAGGTGAACGAGTCGTTCCCGGACAGCGCCATCACACTCTTCAGCCCAACCGACGGCACACAGGCCGACATTCTGCTGCGCCGTGGCACAGCGCCGATCCCGCCCATGCGCGACGACACAATCGCCAACGCCGACCCGCTGTTCCGCGCGGCTGCCGTGGCTAACGTGCCAGGCGGCTTGACGTTCATGCAGTGGAACGAGTATCAACAAGTCGTCGCCAACGGTCAGGAACGCATCCAGCTTGTGGCCGTTGACGCCGGTCAGGGCTGCGTTTTGCCGAGCGAAGAAACGATCACCGACGGTTCCTACCCGTTGAGTGTCGGCGCGAGCCTGCTCGTTGTGCGCGAACAACTCGCCAACAACAACGTCCGCGCGTATTTATGGACAATCTTCAGCGACGGCAACCTGCCCACGTTCGAAACAGCAGGCTTCGTGAACAGCATCAACTTCTTCCCGCTCACACGAAGCGCGCTAGCCGCTGCGTTCGCTGAAGTAGAGGCAGAACTGGCCGCGCTCATCCCATCGCCCAACGCCGAAGCCACGCCCGACGCCGAAGCCACGCCCGACGCCGAAGCTACGCCCAACGCCGAAGCTACGCCCGACGCCGAAGCCACGCCCGAAGTCACCGCCGCCCCCTAATCAGATGTCAAACGCCCGGTTTGCCGATGTGTAAGCCGGGCTTTTTCCCCTCATATCGCACACTTGATCGGAGCTAGCAATGCGAACGCCCCTTGTTTCCATCGACCTTGAGACGACCGGCCTCAACGTCGAAACTGATGCCGTCATCGAAATTGGAGCCGTAAAGCTAGTCAACGGCGAGACGATCGACGTGCTGGATACATTAATCAACCCCGGCGTTCCGCTACCGCCTGAAACCACCCACATCACCGGCATTCGCCAAGAAGACCTGCGCGGCAAACCAACATTGGCCAATTTTCTGCCGATACTGCGCGAATTTATCGGTGATGCTGCGATAGTCGCCCACAATGCCGGCTTCGACGTGGCCTTCCTGCGACGCTTTGGACTCTTGCGCACCAACCCCGTCATTGACACGCTGGAATTAGCGTCAGTCCTGCTGCCGCGCATGCCGCGCTACGGCTTAGGCAGCCTTGCCGCTTCGCTCGGCATCGCCATGCAGGAAGAGCACCGCGCGCTGGCAGATGCTAAAGCGACTGCCGCGCTCTACTGGCACTTGTGGCAGCGCGCGCTCACCCTGCCCGAAGCGCTGTTGCACGAGGTGGTTCAAACAGGCCGCGTCCTCAACTGGCAGATCGTTGAGTTCTTCGCCGCTGCGTTGCAAGACGCGGACTTTCGCCCTTCGCCTATGCGGACGCTGCAACCAGACGATGAACGGCACGTCCCCTTGCAGCTTGCTGACGTGGTTCATCCGATCCCTGCAGATGAAGTACGCGCCTTGCTAAGTGTGGATGGCGCGCTCAGCCGATCCATGCCACAGTATGAGCCGCGCGTCGAACAGCAAGACATGGCTGCCGCGGTCATCGAGGCTTTCAACAACGACACCCACCTCATCATCGAAGCCGGAACCGGAACCGGCAAATCTCTCGCTTATCTCATCCCTGCGGCGTTATGGTCTGCCCAGAACAGGCAGCGCGTTGTTATCGCTACGAACACGATTAACCTTCAAGATCAACTGCTCAACAAAGATCTGCCGCTGGTGAGCCAAGCGCTGGGCTTGCCCATCCAAGCCGCCGTGATGAAAGGGCGCGCCAACTATCTCTGCCCACGTCGGCTGGAAGCCATTCGTGGCCGCAAGCCTACTTCGCTTGACGATCTACGCATCTTCACCAAGATCATGGTCTGGCTGCAAGAGAGCAATCGCGGCGACCGCGGCGAAATCAACCTGCGCTTCAATGAGCTTACTGCATGGTCACGCTTGAGCGCCCAGGACGAAGACTGCACGATGAGCCAATGCGAAACGCTCATGAACGGCATCTGCCCCTTCTACAAAGCCCGTCAACAGGCAGAGGCCTCGCCACTTGTCATCATCAACCATGCACTGTTGGCAACGACGCTAGATTCTAATCAACTGCCTGAGTTCGACTACCTCATCATCGACGAAGCTCACCAACTGGAAGAGGCTGTCACCAACAGCGAGACGATCCGCATCGAGATGCCGACGATCACACGGCGTGCCCTCGAACTCGGCGACATACAAAAGGGCTTACTCGCTGACCTCTTTCGGCAACTTCAAGGTCAGGTGTCGGATAAGCAGCAGGCGCGCCTGCAAGAGTTCGTCATGAGCATCGGCACAGCCAGCCGCGCAGTGATCATGCTCACGCATCGCTTCTATGATGAGATGGTGACGTGGGCGCGAGATGGCCGCGCAGAGTACACCGGCGCTGTGCGCGTCACAGAGGCAAATCGGCGCTCATCAGCGTTTGCTCCGCTTCAAGACACATCGAGCAAGCTTTGTGAATATCTTGACGCGATCAGTGACGCGATGAACAACCTAGACGCCTATCTACAACGACTACGAGAGAAAGGCACACTGCGCAGCGTTGATAACATCATCGCCAGCGTAGCAGGGATGGCTGACTTCTTCCATGAGATGCGCCTTCGCCTGCACGAATTCACACATACGCCAGATGCCAGCCGCGTGTATTGGGTGGACATCAGCCAAACGCCTGATTTTCACGCGGTCGTCTCTGCTCCGCTGCATGTGGGCGCGCTGTTGCAGCGCATGCTCTGGGAGCGTAAACGTTCCGTGGTCTTAACGAGCGCTACGCTCGACACAGGCGCTGCATTCGACTTCCTGATGGATCGCTTGCGACTAGAACAGGCTGTCACTCGTAAAATCGGCTCTCCTTTTGACTATGAGAATTCCACCCTGCTGTTTTTGCCCGTGGACATGCCTGAGCCTTCCCACCCCAACTATCAGAAAATGCTCGAGCGCGCAATTGTGGAGTTAGCCGCCGCCTTAGAGGGGCGCGTCTTGGTGCTCTTCACGAGCTACAATCACCTGCGTGAAACAGCCGCCAACATCAGCCCGCGCCTCGCGCTCGGCAACATCACCGTTTATGACCAAGCGACCGGCGGCAGCCGCGAAACTCTGTTAGAGGGTTACCGCGCCAATCCCCGCTCTGTGCTGATGGGCACGCGCAGCTTTTGGCAGGGGGTCGATCTGCCAGGGGATGAACTGCTCGGTCTCGTCATCGTCAAGCTGCCCTTCGCTGTGCCAACCGATCCTGTCTTCGCCGCGCGGTCTGAAGGTTACGCTCAGCCGTTCGAGGATTACGCCGTGCCCGACGCTGTGCTGCGCCTGCGTCAAGGCTTTGGCCGGTTGATCCGCTCTAAACGTGATCGCGGCATCGTGGCCATCTTGGACAGCCGCATCACGCGCAAGAAGTACGGCGCAGCGTTTCTTGATGCTCTGCCCGAATGCACCCGTGTCAGCGATACCGTTGCATCTATCGGCACACATGCGCTACGATGGCTAGGACGCAGCTCATAAAGGAGTGACCATGCGAACGCCAGCAGGTCGGGAGTGCAAGTACTACTACCAAGACTTTCATCGTGGCCGTGAGGTGCAAGAGTGCCGCTTGGAGAAAGAAAATCCGACCTCGCAGCGCTGGCAGCCGCGCGATTGCGAACGCTGCCCTGTGCCAGACATCCTGCTCGCCAACGCTGACCCTCACATGAAGCTCACCTTGACCATCACCAGCGGGTTCTTAGGGTTTGGCCGCAAGCTGCAAGTGACCGCGACTGATACTCGCACTGGCGAACCCATCGAGAACCCCTACGTTGGTAAGCCCGAGGACAACCCCGCCCTTGACCTCTTCCGACGCGCTCTAGAAGACACTGACGATGATCCGCGCCGTCCTTCTTGACCTCGATGAAACGCTCATCGCCAACCCGAATGCGCCGTTTGCTGCGGCATTCATCCAACTAATGGATGACACGACCGCGCCGCGCCTCAACATAAGCACCCTGCGCCCGGCCTTCCACCACATGATGCAGTGCTTGACGACGGAACGATTCACGATCCAGAACAATCTGCAACTCATTTACGTATCCCTAGCCGACTTCACCCAACAGCCCAAGCCGTTGATTGAAGAGGCCTTCACCGACTTCTACACGCACCACTACCCCCAACTGCGCCGCTATGTGTCGCCTGTTGCTGGCAGTCAAGCCCTACTCGAAACGCTCGCACAGCAAGAAGTGACCTTCGCGCTTGCTACCAATCCCGTATATCCCCCAACAGCCATCAGTCAGCGCATTGCATGGGGTGGGTTGG
>DAOUBS010000021.1:0-7643 GCA_034432435.1 Anaerolineae bacterium | reverse complement strand
GCGGCGCAGAGGCCGCCCACCACGCCTGCATCTGATGACCGATGAGAACAAAGGATTTTTGACATGAGGAGATGGTTGGCTGTGTTGGTGCTGGTCGGCAGCGTGTGGGGGGTGATGGCGCAGCCGCTGCCCGCTACAGAAGAAGCCCGTGAAGTTGAGGTCGGCGCGGCGGTGCTCACGCTGCCAGCCAACTGGGAGGCCATTGCAGGGCGCAACCAAGCGGTGCTGCTCACCAATTCGACGTTTGAGGCGCTGCAAGCGCGCACGTTTGCCGAAGGCACGGTGCTCTTCCAAGCGAACTTGATCCCGCCGTCGCTGCTGGCGCAGGCTGGGGTGGCCACCACCATCAGCGCGGGGGAACTGCTGGCGCTCACGGCAGGCGATGCACCGCTGAACATCAGCGATGCGACCATTGCTGAGCGCGCGTTCGCCACGGCCGTCCTTGAGGAGGAGGGCATCCGTCAAGAGCTGTACGCGTTGGCCTTCGGCGAGGGGGCGTTTGCCGTAATGTCTGTTGTGGAGCTGTCGGCGGGCGCGCTCGACGCGCAGCGCGACAACATCAACCTCGCGCTGGGGACGCTGCGCGTCAACTACGCCGGCGACATCCCGGCGAACGCGCTCGACTACAGCGGCGTGTCGCGCGGCTACTCGGCGGACGGTTTCCCGATGCTCGGCAGCGCGGATGCGACCGTCAAGCTGGTAGAGATCAGCAGCTTCTCGTGCCCCTTCTGCGCGGTCTTCCACGAGGAAGCGATGCCGCGCATCCTCGAGCTGGTGGCCACTGGCGACGTGAGCTTTACGTATGTGCCGTTCTACCGCGCGGGCAGCGTGGGCGATGGGCGCGCGGCGGCGCTGGCGGCCATGTGCGCCGACGTACAGGGCGCGTTCTGGGAGTATCATGACCTGCTCTTCTCGTGGCAGCGCTTCGGCAGCTTTGCTTATGAGCGCCAGCGGCTGCTCAACGGCGCGGAAAATCTCGGCTTGGACATGGACAACTTCACCCAGTGCTTAGATGAAGAGTTCAGCCTCTCAGCCCTGACCGCTGCGGACACCTTTGCGGGCCGTCAGCAGGGCTTTCAAGGGACGCCTACCCTGCTGCTGAACGGCCAATTTGTGACGCCACTGCCGTTTGAGGCGGTCAACCTCGCGGTGATCGACGCGCTCAACGCCGCGGCAGAAGCAACCCCTGAGGCGGGGGACTAACGCATGACGGATGCCCCGCGCCCCATCGTCCAGTTGGAGGCTGTGCGCAAAGCATATGGCTTCGCGCCTGTGCTGAGCGACCTCACGCTGGCGGTGGCGCGCGGGGAGTTCGTGGCGCTGCTCGGCTCGAACGGCAGCGGCAAGACCACCCTGCTGCGGCTCATCGCGGGGCTGTCGCGCCCCTCTGCGGGGGTGATCCGCGTGGGGGGCTGGCTGATCCCGGATGAAGTCGATCAAGTGCGCCCCCACGTCGGCATGGTGAGCCACAAAAGCCTGCTCTACCCGACGCTGACCGCGCTTGAGAACCTGGTGTTTTTCGCGCGCTTGTACGAGCGCCCCGCCAGCCAAGCGGATCTGCTGCTGCTGCTGGAACAAGTCGGCTTGAAGCGGCGCGCTCACAGCCTCGTGCGGACTTTCTCGCGCGGGATGCTTCAGCGCTTGTCGATCGCGCGGGCGCTGCTCAACGATCCGTCGGTGCTGCTCTTCGACGAGCCGTACACGGGGCTGGATCAAGAGGCGTCGGCCGTGCTGGACGACCTGCTGCGCGCGGCGCACGCTGAAGGCCGCACGATCATCATGACGACACACCACCTTGAGCGCGTGCCGCTGCTGGCGCAGCGCGTCGTGGTGCTGCACCGTGGGCAGATCGCGCTCGATGCCGCGGCGGACATGCCCCCGTCTGAGCTGGTGGCGCAGTACGTCGCCATCACCGGGGAGGCTGCTCAGCCATGAGGCGGACGCTGTGGGCGGCCTTGTCGATCTGCCTGAAAGACCTACGCGCTGAAGCTCGCAGCCGTGAGCTGCTGGGCATGATGCTGCTGTTTGCGCTGCTCAGCGTGTTGATCTTTAGCTTCGCGCTGGAGCTGAACGCGGTGGCGCGGCGCGAGGCGGTCAGCGGGGTGTGGTGGGTGACGATCGTCTTCGCCAGCGTGCTGGGCTTGAACCGCACGATGGCCTTAGAGCGCGAACAGGGCAACATCGACGCGCTGCTGCTTGCGCCGATCCCGCGCGCCGCCATCTTGATCGGCAAGTTCTTGAGCAGTTATCTCTACGCGCTGCTGGTGGGCGTGATCTTGCTGCCGGTAATGACCGTGATCTACAACCTGCCGCTGGTCAGCCTGTGGGTAGTGGTGATGCTGTTCGTTGGGGCGTGGGGGATCTGCATCACGGGCAGCCTGCTGGCGGCGATGACCGTGCAGGCGCGCGGCGGCGAGTCGCTGCTGCCGGTGGCGCTGCTGCCGGTGGCCCTGCCGATCCTCATCTCTGTCGTGCAGGCGACGACGGGCATCTTTGAGGGGTCGCCGCGTGGGGACTGGTCGTCGTGGCTGCCGGTGCTTCTGGCCATCAACGTCGTTTATACGGCGGTGTGTTTGGCCGTGTTTCGGTTCGTGGTGGAAGAGTAGCCTAGTCGGTCGCCATTTGGCCTATTTACAATTCGAACTTGCCTTTGATAATATTATGTAGAATTGCGTAGATTTGTATGTAGTTTTGTGAGGGTAAGATGAGCGCAGTAAACGTTGGGATGGGCAGCGCAACCGCTGAAAAGCCAAAGGTGAACCGCACGCGGGCGCTGCAACTGTACACGCTCATGGCGGTGGCGGCGATGGGCGTGGCCCTGTTTATGGAGCTGTTCTTCGCTGGGACGGACGTGCAGCAGGGCGACGTGCAGCGGCTGTTCTATATTCACATGGGGTCGTTCTTCAGCGCGTTCTTCGCGTTCACGGGCGGCGTGGTCGGCGGGGTGGCCTACCTGCGCACGCGCGACCCGAAATGGGACACGTTCGCGCTGGCCTGCATTGAGGTCGGGTTGGTGTTGGCGTTCGTCAACGTGGCCACGGGGTCGATCTGGGCGCGCCCGATCTGGAACACGTGGTGGACGTGGGACCCGCGCCTGACGAGCGCCGCGGTGATGCTGCTGACGTATGCGGCCTATCTCATGCTGCGTAAGGGCATCGACAACCCCGATACGCGCCGCCGCTTCGCGTCGATCTACGGCATCTTGGCCTTCAGCACGGTGCTCTTCACCCTGCTCGTGACGCGCATCCGTCCGGACACGATCCATCCGGTGGTGATCGGCAGCGGGCCGTCTGTTAACCAAGAGGGCGGCTTCGCAGTGACGCAGGGCATCGGCGTCACGTTGGGCGTGTCGATGGTGGTGTGGATCGCTTTTCTGATGCCAGTCTTGATCTGGTGGCGCATCCGTCTTGAGAGCGTCCTAGAACGGGTTGACCAGTTAAAAGCCGCGACGGAGCGATAACCCATGCCTGCTGAGTTTGTGACACCTGATACGGGCGCGTTTTTGATCCTCGGCCTCGCGGTGACGGGGGCAGTGGTACTGGGCTACGTGGCCAGCTTGTGGCTGCGCTTTCGCAGCGCGCGCCACGATGAAGAGACGCTGCACGAGCTGCAATCTTGATGCGCTGTGCTGGTGTGGGGTTTGGCGCGCTAAACCCCATGACCCACCATGAATCCGCCCCTGCGGATGTGGCAGGTTGTGCCTCTACTGCCTTTGGGGTGACCTCTGCTACAATGGGCGTATGAGATGGATTTTACTGTGCCTGTGTGGATGGTTGGCCGCGGCTTGCACGCCGACGACGGCCAACGTGCCCCCGACCTTTGACCCTTTCCCGACGATGACCCCCGGGCGGCAGATCGTCGGGGCGCTGCCGACGAGCGCTTTCAACGCGCAGGCCGCCTTGCTGGCGAACCCGGCAACGGCGGTCGCCCTCGGCAGCCGACCGACGCCTACCCCCAACCGCGCCGCGTGCCCTGCCCTCTTGGGCGATGTGACGCTGGCCCGCCGCCCGGCCACGCTCGACGAGGCCAAAGGCGCGATTCTGCGCTTCTTGCAAGAGGGCGGCACGCTGACCACCCTGCGCGAGGGGATCCGCGTGCGCTGGCAGATGTTCGGGCAAGAAGGCTACGCGCTCAACACGGTTGACCTGACGGGCGAGGGTGCCCCCGAGATCATCCTCGGCTGGTCAGCCCCCGGGCGCGAGGGGGTGCTGCACGTCATCGGCTGCCGCGATGGCCTGTATGAGTTCCTCTACGAGGCCTTCAGCGGCGGGGCCGAGCCGCCGCGCCTGCTCAAAGCCGAGGACATCAACAACGCCCCGCCGGCTGAGTTGGCCTTTGCTACCGTCACCTGTGACGCGCGCGACAACTGCGAATATGTGACGAACGTGCTCGCATGGGACAGTTTCAGCGGGCGCTTCCGCAGTCTGCTAGCCGCGCCGCTTAACACGCTGCAACCGCCTGAATTCCGCGACGTGGACAGCGACCTCGTGCTTGAGATTGTCGTCAACATGCAGTCGAACGGCAACAGCGTCACGGGGCCGCTGCGGCGCGGCGTGAACATCCATGACTGGAACGGCAGCAGCTACGTCCTGTCGATTGTGCAGTTAGAGCCGCCGCGTTACTACATTCAGATCGCCCACGAGGGTGACCGACAGTTCTCGCAGGTGCGCATGGCGGAGGCCGCCGCCACCTTCCAACTGCTGGCGGAAGCCGAGGGGCTGCGCTACTGGTTCAACGACGAGGCGGAATGGCTGCGCAGCTACGCGCTCTATCGGCTGCTGCTGGCCTACGCCTACCTTGACGACCCACGTCAGGGGGATGTCTTCGCGGAGATCGTGACGCAGTTCCCATTGGTGGAGGGCAGCGCCGACGGCCTGCCGGTCTACGCGCAAATGGCCTATCGCTTCCTTGAGGCCGTCCAGCAGGGGGCCGGCCTGCATCAAGCCTGCCGCGACGCGCTGGCGCTGGTCGATGAGCGACGCGAGGCGCTCACCCGCTTGAACCGCTACGGCACGCGCGCGCCGACCTATGCCACGCTGGATCTCTGTCCGTTTTAAGTGATTGTGAGTCATGTTAAAATTTAACCCGTTTTTACCAGTCGTTTAGCGCTAGGGAATCGAAAGCCGCTATGGTCGAGTTGTTGGAGTACTTCAAAGCACGCAAGCAGCAGATGGTGGATTTGCTGGTGGAACTCATCGGTTATGAGACCTTCACCACGGAAAAGGCGATGGTGGATCGGCTGGGGGCGTGGATGGAGCAGCGCTTCCGTGAGCTGCGCGCCGACAGCGTCGAACGCATTCCGTGTGTGGAGGTGGGCGATATGCTGCTGGCCAAGTGGAACTCGCAGACGGCGGGCAAGCCGATCCTGTTCTTGATCCATATCGATACCGTGTGGCCGACCGGCACGCTGGCCGAGCGCCCTGTCACGATTGACGAGCAGGGGCGTTTGTTCGGGCCGGGCGCGGTCGATATGAAGGGCGGCATCACCATCGTGCTGAGCGCCTTGCAAGGGCTGATCGATCTCAACCTGATGCCTGAGCGCCCGATCTGGGTGCTGATGACGAGCGATGAAGAGGTGGGCAGCATCTACAGCGAAGCGACGATCAAGCGTGTCGCAGCAGAGGCCGGCCTCGTGCTGGTGATGGAACCAGCCACGCGCGAGGGCGCGCTCAAGACGTGGCGCAAGGGCATCTCGACGTATACGCTCAAGATCGAGGGGCGTCCCTCCCACGCGGGCAACGCCCCCGAGAAGGGCATCAACAGCATCATTGAATTCGCACAGCAGGCGTTGGAAATCCACAAACTGAACGATTACAAGAACGGCATCTCGGTCAGCGTGACGATGGTCAACGGCGGCTCGGCGGGCAACGTCATCCCACAGCACACGGAAGCCTACATCGACACGCGCATGGTGACGCTGCGCCAGATGGATCAAGTGGCGGCGGCGCTCAACGATCTGCACCCGTTCATCCCCGGCGCGGTCGTCAGCGTCAAGCACACCCACAGCCGCCCGCCGATGGAGCGCAACGAGGCGGCCTTCTTGCAGTGCAAAGCCATCGGCGAGAAATATGGCCTGACAATCCGCGAGGATGGCAGCGGCGGCGGCAGCGACGGCAACTTCACGGCGGCGATGGGCATCCCGACGCTGGACGGCATGGGGCCGCAGGGTGACGGGCTGCACGCGCTGGATGAGCACGTCGTGCTCAACAGCCTGCCAGAGCGCGCCACGCTGGTAGCGGGTATCCTGCGCGATTGGCAGTTTCACGTTCATTAGCGCCCATCTGTGGGGCGAGCAAGGCTGCACAGGTATGATCGAAGATAATCGCCCACACAAACCCCCGCTCGACCCCGAAGCCCTGCGCGATGCGATGAGCTTGTCCATCTGGGCAGGGCAGATGCTGCTCCAACACGGGGCGGACAGCGCCCGCGTCGAGGAGACCGTCCACCGCATCGGTACTGGGCTGGGGGCTGACTGGATGGACATCCTCGTGACGTCGGACAGCATCGTAGCGACGACGGTGAACAATCACGAATTTCGCACCAAAGTCCGCCGCGCCCCCACCCGCGGCATCAACATGGCGTTGATCGACCGCGTGAGCGCCCTCAGCTACCAAGTGGCCAGCGGCAAGCTGGATCGCTTCGCGCTGCGCGCGCGCCTGCGCGAGATGGACTACCTGAAGCCGGAGTACAACCGCTGGTGGATCGTGCTGACGGTGGGGCTGGCCTGCGCGGCTATCAGCCGCTTCTTCGGCAGCGATCTGGCGGCGTTCGGCATCACGTTCGGCGCGGCGGCGCTGGCGATGGCGCTGCGGCAGGAGCTGGCGCACCGCCACTTGAACTTCATCCTCGTGACGACGGCCACGGCCTTTGTCGCGTCGGGGCTGGCGGCGTTGGGCACGATGACCGGCGTCAGCGCGACCCCCTCAGCGGCCATCAGCGCGTCGGTGCTGCTGCTCGTGCCAGGCGTGCCGCTCATCAACGGGACGAAAGACCTCATCAACGGCTACCCGATGAACGGGGTGGCGCGCGGGGTGAACGCGCTGGTGATCGTCCTGTGCATCGCGGTGGGGCTGTCGGCGGCGCTGTGGATTACGGGGGTGACGCTGCCATGACGATCTTAGATGTGCTGTTGGATGCGCTGCTGAGCGCGCTGGTGGCGCTGGGGTTCGGGATGCTCTTCAACGTGCCACGTCGCCTGCTGCTGCCGGTGTTGGGGGCGGGGGCGCTGGGGCACTCGCTGCGTTTGGTGCTGCTGTGGGCCTTCCCGGGCAGCTTGGCCATCAGCACGTTCATCGCGTGTGTGGTGGTCGGCGTCTACTCGCAGAGAATGGCCATTCGCTACCGCTCACCGGCCATGATCTTCCAAGTGACGGGCGCGATCCCGATGGTTCCCGGGGCGCTGGCCTATGAGGCGGTGCTGGGGGCGCTGGCGCTGGGCGGGCTGCCCGTCAGCCTGATGGACGACCCGCTAAACCACCTCGCGCGCAACTTCTTCCTCGCGTCTGTTTTGCTTGGCGCGATCACGTTTGGTATCATTCTGCCGTCCCTGCTGTTCAATTGGCGTAAGCCGGTCGTGTAATATCGTCCTTCGTCTTGTGTTCAAGATTGTATTGGAACTCATCATTTATGGTTGCTGAAAAGCT
>DAOUBS010000020.1:0-51472 GCA_034432435.1 Anaerolineae bacterium | reverse complement strand
CGAGCTTTCGTCGAAGTCGCTGTAGCCCACCGAGAGGATGTACGCCCCGCGCACGTGCCAGATGCGCGTCACGACGCCGTCATCTACCGCTTTGATCTGCAAGTCGCGCCGCGGGCGCTCGCCGCCGCTGCGGCTGGCGAGCGTCTCGCGCAGCCACACGTTGATCGGCTCGTGTGGGTTCTGCTGCACCATCTTGCTGAGGGTGAACGGGGGCTTCTCGCGGTTGCCCTGTGCGTCGACGGCGTATGTCACCAGCCCTTGAATGCGAAACACCCCCTTCAGCGGGGCGTCGCCCAATGTGACCTCAAACTCGCTGGCGACAAGGCTATCTACCGTGATCATTTCCATAATTAGGATGCCTCCTCTGACTATCACCACAAGATGCTTTGAGCTTACCATCTTTTGTTCATATTCGCCCAGCTTTAATGTCCAAGATGGGCATTTCGCGCTATAGTAATGAGCGGCAGAAAAATCAAATGATGATTAGATTGTTTTTGAGGAGATCAACATGAGCGAAGTGGTGATTGTGGATGCGGTGCGCACGCCAATTGGCAAGCGGGGCGGTTGGCTGCGCGAGCAGCACCCAGTCAAGTTGGGGGCGCACGTCGTTAAGGCGCTCTTAGAGCGCACCGGCCTCGACAAGACGAAAGTTGACCACGTGCTGTTTGGGTGCGTCAGCCAAGTGAGCGAGCAAACCTTCAACGTGGCGCGTAACGTCGTGCTGGAGGCTGGCCTGCCGATTGAAGTGCCGGCGACGAGCCTTGACTTCCAGTGTGGCAGCAGCCAGCAGGCGGTACATCTGGCCGCCGCGATGGTCGCCAGCGGCCAAGCTGACGTCGTGATCGCGGGCGGCGTGGAGAGCATGACGCGCGTTCCGATGGGCAGCAGCCTCGGCGACGGCAGCAGCAGCCCCTTCACGGACCACATCATGGAAGAGTACAACATGATCGGGCAGGGGCAGGCTAGCGACGAGATCGCCCAGAAGTGGGGCATCACCCGCGAAGAGGTGGACGCGCTGAGCTACGAGAGCCACATGCGGGCGGCGCGCGCGGCGCAGGCGGGCTACCTCCAACGCGAGATCGCCCCGATGCGCGGCGTGGACGAAGCAGGCAACGAGATCGAGGTAACGGTTGATCAAGGCTTCCGCCCCAACGCCGACCTCGCCAAGATGGCTACCTTGCAGCCTGCCTTCACGCCTAACGGCGTCACGACGGCGGGCAACAGCAGCCAGATCAGCGATGGGGCCGCTGCTGTGCTGGTGATGACCGCCGCGAAAGCCGCCGAGCTGGGCTTGAAGCCGCGCGCCCGCATCGTCGCCAGCGTCACCGTTGGCAGCGACCCGCACCTGATGCTCACCGGCCCGATTGCTGCCACGCGCAAAGTGCTCGACAAAGCGGGCATGACGCTCGATCAGGTTGATCTGTTCGAGGTCAACGAGGCGTTTGCGACCGTCGTCAAGATGTGGGAGAAAGAGATCGGCGCGGACATGGAGCGCGTTAACGTGCACGGCGGGGCGATCGCGCTCGGTCACCCGTTGGGCGGCAGCGGCGCGCGCCTGATGACTACGCTCATCAACGCGCTCGAGGTGCACGACAAGAAGATCGGCCTCCAGACGATGTGCTGCGGCGGCGGGATGGCGACTGGAACGATCATCGAACGGCTTTAGGCCACGGATCCAGGGGCACGGTCTGCCGTGCCCCTACACCACCTGGGGCATGGCACGCCATGCCCCTACATCGTCCCCCCAGATGGCCGAGGCGCGCCGTGCCCCTACTGTTCATCTCGGGGCGTTTGCGCTATACTACGGGTTACATTTATCCCAACAAAACGCCTATTACAGCCTAAAACGCTGTTGTTGGAGAAGGATAGTTGCGCGTTTATGAACATCAGCGTGTTGCAAGATAACCTAGCCAAAGCCGTTTCAACGGTGTCAAAGTTCACCGATTCTGGGCGCAGCCTGCCTGTGCTGGCGAATATCCTGTTAGAAGCCGACGGGTCTCGGCTGCGGCTGGGGGCGACCAATTTGCAGATGAGCATCACCATGTGGATTGGCGCTAAGGTGGACAAAGAAGGCGCGATTACCCTGCCTGCGAAGACGTTTGGTGACTTGGTGAACAACTTGTCGCCCAAAGATCGTGTCGACATCCGTCTTGATCTGGCGACGCACACGGTGCACATCAAGTGCGGCACGACCAACTCCAACATCAAGGGCATCGACGCTGATGAGTTCCCGCCGATCACCCACGGCGACCGCATCGACCTTGCGATTGAGGCGAAAACCCTGCGTGAGATGATCAATCAGACAGCCTTCGCCTGCGCCAGAGAGGACAATCGACCGCTCTTGACCGGCATCTACATGCTGCTTGAAGGCAGCCAGATGACGCTGGCCGCCACCGACGGCTATCGGCTCGCCGTGCGCTACACCAACCTTGAAGTGAACTTCCCCAAAAAGACTGAGGTTGTCGTCCCGGCCAAGACGATGCAAGAGTTGGCGCGCATCATCAGCGATGAAGATGAAATTGTCGAGATCACGCTGCCCGGCCAGCGCGACCTCATCACCTTCCACCTGAAGAACGTCGACATCAGCGCCCAAGTGCTGGAAGGCCGCTACCCCGACTTCCGCGCGATCATCCCGCGCAGTTTTATCACCAGCAGCACGATGTACGCCAGCGACCTGCTGCGCAAGTGCAAAGCTGCCGAGATCTTCAGCCGCGACAACGCCAACAGCGGTCGGCTGCTGATCAGGCCCCCGCGCGACGCCAACAGCGCGGGCGAGGTCATCGTGGCGGGCAAGAGCCAAGAGCGCGGCGACACGGATGGCTTGATCGACGCGCACGTGACTGGCGAACCGCTGGAACTGAGCTTCAACATCCGTTACTTGATCGAAGCCTTGAACGCCATCGACAGCGAGCGCGTCGTGCTGCAGAGCAACGGCGCAGAAAGCCCCGGCGTGCTGCGCATCGAAGGCCGCGATGACTTCGTCCACGTCATCATGCCGATGGGGCCGCGCTAACAGCCACAGGGGGAGGGCGCGGCTTAGCACGCCCCGACTGCTTACGTGGCTACTTCCGATCCATCTCTGCGCGGACAGTTTGCAGCAGATTGTCGGTGTGGATTTGGCCGAGGGTGTAGCAGGGGCCGCCGAGCTTCTCGGCGAGCCGCTTCGCTAGCCCTTGATCGAACGCCACGTGCTCCATATTGATCGTCACCGTGCGGATGTCGGCCTCTTTGATGAGGGCGGCGATGCTGTGGGCTTCGTCTTGCGGCGGCAGCGACGCCGTCATGCTGACGTTGCCTGCGCCGTCCGTCAGCAGGATGATGAGCGGCAGCACATCCGGATGGACGAGCTTCTCTTTGCGGATTGTTTCATAGCTGAGCCACAAGCCCGCGCTGAGGGGCGTCTTGCCGCCTACGGGAATGTCGCGCAGCGCCTCTTTGGCCAGCATGACGCTGTTCGTCGGCGGCAGCACGAGCGATGCGCGATCCTTCTGAAAGACCACTAACCCCACGCGATCCCGCCGCTGATAGGCGTCCGTCAGCAGCGACATGATCGCCCCTTTGGTCGCCTCCATGCGTTCGCTGACGGCCATGCTCCACGACGCATCGACCACGAACAGGATCAAGTTGCTGGTCTTCTTGATGCGGACTTTGCGCTGAAGGTCGCTCTTGCGCAGGGCGTAGGCCATACCGGTGTTGGCCTTCTGTTCGGCGCGCTCCCGTTGATAGGGGGCGGCGGCGCGCAGCGTGGCGTCAAAGGCGATGTCGTTCACCTTCGCGCCCGCTGGGACAGCGCGAATGTAGCGCCCGCGCTTGCGGTCGGTCTTGGTGGTGCTGCGGCGGCCTGCTTGGCGGCGCGTCATCTGGTCAAGCTGGGTGTTGAGCTTGCGCGTTTGGAACTCGGCGTCGGGTTTGACCTTCTTGCCGCCTTCCCACCAGTTGGCATCTGTGCCGGGGAACTGTTGTTGACGCTGCGCCTGCTGGCTGATGTCCGGCGCGGACTGCTCCGCGCCGTCGCTTTGAGATTCTACTTGGTCACTTTTTTTTTAGAGTCAGCGTTCTGCTGGCTGTTGGTTGTGTCGGTGGTCTGGTCTTCGCCTTGGCCGTCTTCGCTCATCTCCTGGCGCTTCTCGCCGATGGTCGTCTCGAGCTTGTCGAGCGCGGCGGTGGCGTCGGCGAAGGGGCCGCGCTTGAGGCGGTGGGGGATGGCCAAGCGCACGGCCAGCGCGATGTCGTGATCGTTGATGGCGGTGCGGCCCTCATAGGCGGCGTGAGCGCGCGCCGTCTTAAGCACGACCAGATCAGCGCGGTGGCCGTCCACCTGCATCTCGGCCATCAAGCTGGCGATCAGGCGTAGGTCGTTTTGGGTGTATTTGACTTGATCGACCATCTCGCGCGCCTGAGCGATGCGCAGCGAGAGGCTGTCCTCGACCGGCTGCCACTCAGCGCGGAAGGCTTCGGCATCCTCCTCGTAGGCCACGTGGCGCTGCAGGATTTCGATGCGCTCCTGCGGGCGGCGGATGCCGCTCACGTCTACGGACAGGGCGAAGCGATCCAAGAGCTGCGGGCGCAGGTCGCCTTCTTCGGGGTTCATTGTGCCGATGAGGATGAACCGCGCTGGATGGCTGAAGCTGATGCCCTCGCGTTCAACGATGTTCACGCCCATTGCGGCGCTGTCCAGCAGCAGGTCAACGATGTGATCATCCAGCAGGTTTACCTCGTCCACGTAGAGGATGCCGCGGTTGGCGGCGGCCAGCACGCCGGGTTCGAAGTGCTTTTTGCCCTCTTGGATGGCCTTTTCGATGTCCAGCGTGCCGACGACGCGATCTTCCGTCGCGCTGACGGGCAGGTCAACGAAGGCGGCGCGGCGCTTGGCGATGGGCGGCTTGTTTCCATTACCGTAGCGCTCGCGGGCGTAGTCTGACCATGTCTCGGGGCGGTTGGGGTCGTCGTTATAGGGCGAATCGGCGATCACTTCTAGTTCTGGGAGCAGGGCAGCCAGCGCGCGCGCGGCGGTCGATTTGCCCGTGCCGCGCTCGCCGCGGATGAGCACCCCACCAATTCGCATGTCAATCGCGTTCAGTACCAACGCCAAGCGCATCAAGTCCTGACCAACCACCGCTGTAAACGGGAAAATAGGACGTTTCGTCATCTGCTGCCAGCCTCTAACACACCGTGTTTAGTGAAAAAGCAAAACAACATTATAAGGGGCGCGCTGGCGGTTTTACAGTGTGGATTGAGCTTGAAGGCGGCCATCGCGCTGAATGAGAGGTGAATATTTAATTGATAGGAATTAGATAACATTATAACTCCTGCGATAAAAAAGACTCACGTCAAAAGCGCTGCTTGGCCGAATTTTGCTTTTGTTTTTTGGCTGTACAGCTCTATTTGACGTCTCTGGACAAACAAACCACGTTTGAGGCTGATTAAGCCTCATTAATCAATTAGGCATGTTGTCTTGACAGATCGATAACGCTTCATTCAAGCTCACTCGTTACATTCTCATGCGCAACACCTTAACGTTCACTGCTAGGCATAGCGTTATAAGGAGCTAGAGAATGATGAAGAAGTTGGGTTTGTTGTTTGGGGCGGCGGCGCTGATGATCGCGCTGACGCCGGCGGCGGCGCAGGAGACCACCCTGCCCACTGGCAACGTGATTTTCTTCCACCCGGATGGCTTCGGCCTCAACCACTGGAACGCCACCCGTATGTACTACTACGGGCCGGATGGCGAGCTGAACTGGGATCGCCTGCCGAACATGGCGGTGTATCGCGGTCACATGTCTGATCGCTTGGTCGGCACATCGAACGGCGGCGCGACAGTGCACGCCTTCGGCTACCGCGTGCTAGGGCCGGGCAGCTTCGGCTTGGACGGAGGCATCGACCCCGAGGAACCCGGCTCGGACGGGCGTACAATCTTGGCGCTGAGCGGCTTCCCGGGCAGCATCGCGCGCGAGGCGCTGACGGCTGGCCACCCGGTGGGCATGGTCAACGACGGCGACCTGCCGGAGCCGGGCACGGGCGCGTTCTTCGCTGAAATCGGCGACCGCAACCTGAGCAACGAGATTGCCGCGCAGTTCATCGACGGTCGCCTGGGCTTTGAGGGCGAGCCGCGCCCGATCGTCATGCTGGGCGGCGGCGAAGGCTTCTTCCTGCCGCGCGAGGCCCCTGAGTGCGGCGAGGAGATCACCCTCGACTGCTATATTCACGTTGATCAAGTTAATGGCCGCGGCCCCGACCGTCGTGATGGCCGCAACCTGCTGCGCGAAGCCGCTGAGTTGGGCTATGAGGTCATCCGCACCCGCGCCGAGTTCGAGGAGCTGTGGGCGCGCATCCAAGCTGACCCGACCTTCATCCCGAAGGTGCTGGGCCTGTTCTCGCGCGATGACATCTTCAACGACACCACTGAGGAGCGCTTGATCGCGCTGGGCTTGGTGGACGACAGCATGGCCGACACGAAGGATGGCCGCCTGATCATCTGGGGTAGCCGCCCGGGCACGCGCGGCTACAACCCGCCGACCGCCGCTGAGATGAACATGATGGCCCTTGAAATTCTGCGCCGTGAGAGCGAGCGCGTCGGCCTGCCCTTCCTGCTCATCAGCGAGGTGGAGAGCTGCGACAACCTGCCCAACAACGCCAACGCCATCGGCACGCTGCGCGCGGGCAAGGCCGCGGACGACACCATCGGTGTCTTCCTCAGCTTCATCGAAGCTAACCCTAACACCATGATGTTACAGGCCGCGGACAGCGACGCCGGCGGCATCCAAGTTTTCAGCCCCGCCCCGCAGAGCAACGGCCGCGTGACGACCAGCACCGGCAACCCGATCGGCATCGGCTTCAACCTCGGCTTCCCCCTGGACGGCATTGAAGGCCAGAACACAGCCCCCTTCATGGCTGAGCCAGACGCCTTCGGCAACGCGCTGGAATTTGCCGTCGGTTGGGTGGGCACGAACGACGTGGCGGGTGGTATCATCAGCCGTGCGGCGGGCCTCAACGCTGAGCTGCTCAGCGCCGAGTTCAGCGGCCGCTTCCTGAACAGCGACGTCTATCGCCTGATGTACGCTACGCTGTTTGGCCGCCTGCTGCCTGACTCGGCGGGCGTGGCTGCGCCGGATCGTCAGTAAGACGGTTATAACGCTTCAAACGACGCCCCAGCCTCTGTGCTGGGGCGTTTTTGCTGCGGCTAAGAAGCGGTCATGTTTGAGGACTGTAATCTACGTCAAGTGGCTCTAATGGTCGTTGGTTAGAAAAGTGACTACACTTAATAGCAACTCAACGAATAGGGTAAACCGACGATGTCCTCATTTTTGTCACGCAAGCTGAACACTCAACAGCCGCAGCCCCCGCGCAAGACCGAAGACAACGACCTGCACGAAATCTTTGCCGAAGACGACACGGAGAAGCCCAAGCCCAACGCTGCTGCTCCTGCTAAGCCTGAGGCCCCTGCTGCCCCCCCGCCAGCTGCCGCGCCTGTGCAGCGCTTCCCACGCGGTATTAACCTGCCGCCGGGCACGCGCGATGCGGTTGTGGGCGACGGCGTGACAAAAGTCGTCGTGCGCGAGGTGCGCCCCGACGGCGGTTGGATCCTCGACACTGGCTACAACGTCCCTGCTAAGCGCCGCACGCCTCCCAAGCTGGCCCAACTGCGCAAGCAGCTGCGCACGAAGCTGCTCGCTTTCCCGGATGAAGCCGACCTGTGGAAGCGTGACGACCCCGAAAAGTGCCAGCTGATCGAGGATCGCCTCAAGCAGATCCTACAAAAGATGCAGATCAACCTGCCCCAGCAGCACTACGAAACGCTGCGCGACGGCTTGCTGGACGATCTGCTCGGCTTCGGCGCGATTCAGCCGCTAGTGAGCGACAAAGGCATCAGCGAGGTGATGGTCAACGGGCCGGAGATCATCTTCGCCGAGATCAAGGGCAAGCTGCGTGAGACGGAGATCGTCTTTGACGACGAGGAACACGTCTACTGGACGGCGCAGCGCATCGTCCGCCCGCTGATGCGCACACTTGACCGCAGCAACCCGATGGTGGACGCCCGCCTGCCAGACGGCTCGCGCGTGCACCTCGTCACGCTGCCCTCGGCGTTGCTCGGCACGACCATCACGATCCGCAAATTTCCTGAGAAGCGCCTGACGGTGGATCAACTGATCGAGTGGAAATCCTTCACGCGCGACGTGGCGACCTTCTTTGAAGCGTGCGTCGTCTCGCGGTTGAACATCGTCGTGGCGGGCGGCACGGGCAGCGGCAAGACGACCCTGCTGAACGTGCTGAGCGCCTACATCCCGGAAGATGAGCGCATCATCACCGTTGAGGACGCCGCCGAGCTGCAACTGGCGCAGCGCCACGTCGTCCGCCTTGAGACGTGCCCGCCCATCCCGGGGACGGAAGATGAGGGCAAGCTCACGATCCGCGATCTGGTCAAAGGCACGCTGCGCATGCGGCCTGACCGCTTGGTGGTGGGCGAGGTGCGCGGCGGCGAGGCGCTCGACATGCTGCAAGCCATGAACACCGGCCATGACGGCTCGCTGACGACCGTCCACGCCAACAGCCCGCGCGACGCCATCGCCCGCTTGGAGACGCTGTGCCTTATGGCCGGCATGGACTTGCCGGTCGAGGTCATCCGCGCGCAGATCGCCAGCGCCATTCACCTCTTCGTCCAGCAGTCGCGTCTCAAAGATGGCTCGCGCAAGGTGGTTCAGATCACCGAGACGCAGGGCATGGAAGGCGACCGCATCACGCTGCTAGATCTGTTCGTCTACAAGACGCCCAACCATCAGGGGCAGGGCTACAGCCATGAGGGCGGCGGCTCGCTGGAGCCGAGCGGCTTCCCGCCCAAGTTCATGCACCAGCTCAAGCAGTACGGCTTCAACCTGCCCGCGACGATCTTTGGCGCGGGGCGCGGCAAGTTCTAGGTTGCAAGCGGGCACATTGCTTGATAGAAAGATACAGCCGCCTGACTAGAGCGGCTGTACGCTTACGTTAAGGGATTGCTGCGTGGCAGATACCCCCACTTTATCTGTTGTCATCGTGAGCTACAACACGCGCGAGCTGCTGCGGGCGTGTTTGGCGTCGCTGCGGGCGTACGCCCCCGACGCAGAAGTGATCGTTGTGGACAACGCCTCATCCGACGGCAGCGCCCAGATGGTGGCGGTGGACTTCCCTGAAGTGGTGCTGCTGGCGCAGGCCGAAAACCGCTGGTACTGCGGTGGCAACAACCTCGGCGCGGCAGCGGCGCGGGGGCGTTATGTGCTCTTCCTCAACCCAGACACAGTCGTGCGAGCGGGGGCTGTGCAAGCGATGGTAGACTTTCTGGACGCGCACCCTGAATATGCAGGTGCGACCTGCCAACTGCGCTACCCCGATGGCAGCATTCAGCAGACGTGTTCGCGCCGCGTGACGTTCGCCTACTTGCTGGGGGCATTCACGCCGCTGACGTTCGTGCCCGTCCTCGCGGCTGCACTGCGCCGCCGCTTCTGGTACGCTGACTGGGCACGCGACACCGACCGCGATGTCGAGGTGGTGCCCGGCTCGTGTACGCTGCTGCGCCGCGAAGATGCCCGTATGGACGACGACCTGCTGCTGTACTTTCCAGAGGACGCGCTGGCGGCCCGCCTGCGCCGCCCCTTCCGCTTCCTCAGCAGCGTCTTGATCGAACACCACGAGAAATCATCCACCGCCAACTGGCGCGCGCGCCGCATCTTCTTCCGCGATCTGCTGGTCTACACGCGGCGCTGGCATGGGGCATGGCAGGCCGCCTTGCTTGCTCCTGGGGCGTACGCGCTGCTGGGGCTGTTGTGGCTGCGTTGGAAAGCAAGCCGACCATGACGCGCATCTTGTTCGTGGGGGCGCTGCACCACCCTGAGGCGCTGCTGGCGCAGCAGGCAGCCGCCCGCGAGCGGGGCGCACGCGTCCCGCTCTTTCCTGCCACCAACATGTACCATTTCTACGAGCGCGAGCTGATCGCGCGCGGCTGTGTCCTAGACGTGTTCTGGCGCAACCTGCCCGCCCGCGCGCAGAACAACCCCGCGGCTGCCCGCTCTGAGCGCTTCAGCGAGCGCCTCACCCCGCGCAAGGTCGTTCAAGGGGCGCTCAACCGCCTGCCGGTGCAGTGGCAGCCAGAGCTGCGCGCGCGCAACGCCGCCCTGCTGCGCCACGCGGCCCGCTTTCAGCCGGATGTCGTGTGGCTCATCGGCGATAACCGCGTCATCATGCCCGACACGCTGGCGGAACTCAAGCGCCGCCACGCCTGCCGCCTGCTCTACGTCAGCGGCACGTCGCCTATCGTGTTCTCACACCCCATCGAACGTGCTGCCGCGCGCCTCTACGACTGGGCGTTGGTGAACGACTTCTACCACGGCGTGCAGTGGCAGGAACTCGGCACGCCGCGCATGCTCTGCCTGCCGCTGGTCGGCGTCGATGCTGACTTCCACGCGCCGCGCCCCGCCCACCCCCCGCCCGATTGGGACGTGTCGTTCGTCGGGACGCTCGTCCCGCATCACCTCTACAGCGAGCGTGTCGCCGCGTTGAGCGCCCTGCGCGAGTTCCGCTTGGGGGTGTGGAGCGTGCACGACGTGCCGCCTGAACTCAAACCGTTCTACCGCGGCGCGGCGTTGGGGGCGGAGACGATGGACATCCTCAGCGCATCACCGATGACGGTCAACCCACACGGGGATTTCATGCGCTACGGCGGCAACCTGCGCTTGTTCGAGGCGGCAGGGCTGGGGGTGTTCCAACTGGTGGACGATCGCCCCGGCGTGGCGGTGTGGTTCAAGCCAGACGAGCACCTCGTGATCTATCGCAGCCCTGCCGATCTGCGCGACAAAGTCGCCTACTACCTAAAGCACGAATCAGAGCGCCGCGTCATCGCTCAGGCGGCACGCGCTCACGCGCTGGCGCACCACACCTACGCTCAGCGCGTTGAGGCCCTTCAAGCGCACGGCATCATCCCCTAGAACGGAAACAGGATCGGCAGAGCCACCATGCTGATTGCAAACGTGATGAGGATCATCAGGATGCCCGCCCGCGTGTAGTCAGCGAAACGATAGTTGCCGGCGCTCATCACCAGCGTGTTGACTGGCGAGGCAATCGGCGTGGCGAACGCCATCGACGCAGCCACCGCCACGGCCATCACCAGCGGCTGCGGGTTGACGCTCAACTGCTGGGCCATAGCAATCCCGATCGGGGCGAGCAGCACCGCCGTTACTGTGTTGGAGAGCATCTGTGTCATCAGCACCGTCACGAGGAACAGCGCCCCCATGATGACGGCTGGCCCCGACGCGCCCAACGTGTCCACGATACCTGTCGTGATTGCGTTCACCAGCCCGACGCGCACGAGCGCTGTGCTGAGCGGGATCATGCCGCCGATGAGCACAACGCTCTTCCAATCGATCGTGTCGTAGGCCTCGTCCATCGTGATGCAGCCCATCAGGATGAGCGCCAGCGCCGCGAGAAAGCTGGCCGCCACCAACGGCAGAATCTCCAGCACGATGATCACCACCATCGCGATCATCACGATCAAGGTGTGGATGGCGCGGTTCTCGCGGATGAACGCGCCGGACATCTTGGCCTCTGGCTCGCCCATGACGATGAAGTCGTGGCGCTGCTTCTTGAGGGCGAAGATGTCCTCCCATCGCCCTTGCACCAGCATCATATCGCCAAAGTCCAGCGTGGCCGTTTTGATGTCTTTTACCTGTTTAGAGCCAGCGCTTAGCAAGTTCAGAACGGTCAAGCGATAAGTCGTGCCGAACTTGACCTCAGCGAGCGTCTTGCCGATGATCGAGGCGCGCGGGCGCAAGATCACCTCGGCGATGCCCACCTCATTCGTGATGAGGTCGCCTTGCTGGACGGGTTCGTTGGCCAGCATGGTGAGGTTGCACTCTGCGGCCATCTGGTTGATGTTGGCGATGCTGCCCTGCACGATCAACAGGTCATCCGCTTTGAAGGTGTAGTCGGGGGTAGGAGGGAAAGAGTGCGCACGCGCCATCGCCGTGAGGTCAGCGAGGCGCGGCTTGTCTAAGTGGGCGATGCTGACAATGTTCACCTCGTAGCGCTCACGGGCGTTCAAGTCTTTAACGGTCGTCCCCACCAAGCGCGATTCGTTGCGCACGCGCAGGCGGTAGAGGTTCTCTGGCAGGCGGTACATGTCGAACAGCTCTTCCGGCGTCTCCATGCGTTGGGCGCTCTGGTCTGCTTTGCGATCTGGCAGGATGAAACGTCCGGCTGCCCACATGAACAGCGCGCCCGCCCCCAGCAGGATCAACCCCAGCGGCGTAAAGCTGAAGAAGTTGAACGGCTGGAAGCCGGCCTGCACGAGCGCATCCGACGCGACAATGTTGGGCGGCGTGCCGATCAAGGTCAAAGACCCGCCGAACAGCGCCCCATACGCCATCGGGATGAGCAGCTTGGAGGGCGCGATCTTCGTCTTGCGGCACACGCTGATCACCGCGGGCAGCATCAATGCGACGACCCCCGTTGAGCTGATGAACGCGGACAAGATGGCCGTGGCGATCATCAGGACGAGCATCAGGCGGGTGAGATCCGTCCCGGCGATGCGGATGATCCCATCGCCGAGCTGATTGGCGAGCCCTGTCTGGAACACTGCCCCGCCCACGATGAACAGGGCGATGATGCTCATCAGCGTCGTGCTGGCGAAACCGGCCAGCGCGTCTTCAGGCTTCAGCAGCGCCGTCACCATCAAGGCCACCACCACGCCCAACGCCACCACGTCCACTCGCAGCTTCTCCGAGATGAACAGGCCGATGGCCACCACCAAGATCACTAACACCAAAAACATGGGTCCATCCATCTAAACGCCCCCTTTTAAAAGCTTAATTTACCGTTAACTGTACCAGCCCTGCAGGCGATAGAGGATGGGATAGATGTCATCGGCTTAAGCGCTTAACGTAACAACCTAGCCTAACACCCTCAAAATGAATGGCCTGCATGGCGCTAGACCAACCTGAACAATCTGCGACAATGATCTTGTTGCGTCTTTCTACATGGAGCGAATAATGACCACCACTGCCCAGTCGCTGCCGTTAGCAGAGCCGAACAATCGCCGTGTGCTTGTGCCCATCGCGCTGATTGCGCTTTATCTCGTGTGGGGGTCCACCTACTTGGGGCTGGCCTTCGGTCTAGAGTCGTTCCCACCGTTCTTGATGAACGCCATCCGCTTCTGGCTGGCGGCGGGGCTGGTCTTCGGCGTGCTCTTGATCGTGCAGCGCGCGCCGCTGCCGCCCCGTCGTGAGGCGCTGCACGCGCTGCTCGTCGGCGTGTTGACGTTAGGGGTCGGCGTGGGGGGGGTGTCCTTCGCGCAGCAGTGGGTGTCGTCCGGGCTGGCGGCGCTGGCCGTCGCTGCGACACCGCTGTGGGTGGCGGTGTTCAGCGCGCTGCTCACGGCCAAGTCCACCCGCTTGGAGTGGATCGGCCTTGTGGTCGGCTTCAGTGGGATCGTGCTGCTCAACCTCGACCGCAGCTTGAGCGCGCAGCCTGAGGGGGCGCTGCCGCTGCTGCTCGCGCCGATCAGCTGGTCTTTCGGGTCGGTGCTCAGCCGCCGCTTGACAATGCCGCGCGGGTTCATGGCGATCGCGTTCGAGCTGTTGGGGGCGGCCTGGTTCATGACGGTGGGGGCGCTGCTGCTAGGCGAGCGCGTGACCGTCACGCCCACGCTCAACTCGATCCTTGCCGTCGCCTATTTAGCTCTTTTCGGCTCGCTGATCGGCTACACCTCGTTCATGTACTTGATGAAGAACGTCAGCCCGGCGCTGGCCACCAGCTACGCCTACGTGAACCCCGTGGTGGCGCTCATCTTGGGCGTGCTGCTGCTGGGTGAAGGGCGATTTATTACCCCCACGGTGATCCTCGCCTCGGTGGTGACGCTCAGCGGGGTGGTGCTGGTGGCGTATGCGTCTGCGCGGCGCGTGGTCGAAGCGCGTTAGGGGCTGGGGTCGATGCAACTTGGCAGGGCGTCGTAGTTGCGCTCCCATTCTGCCCCGTAGAACGCCAGATATTCGCGGGCGTGCGCAGCCCAGTAGTCGTTGTTGTGCTCGCCGATGGGGTGCACGACGTAGGTATGTGGGATGCTGCGCGTGGCCAGCCGGCTGCTAATGAGCTGGATGCTGCGCCCGCCTTGATCCTGTGCCCCGTTGTCCATGTAGAGCGCCAGCTGCAGCGACGGGTCAAGCAGCGTTTCAGCGCTTAGCGCCAGCTCCAGCGGGTTGAAGGGCGGTGGGATGGCCACGGTGTTGTTCGGGAAGAAGGCGCTGTGCCCGCCCACGCGGCTGAAGGCCTGCGGGTGGCGCATGGCGATGCTGAACGCCCAAAAGCCGCCCTTGCTGATGCCGCCAATGGCGCGGTGCGCGCGATTGTTGATCGTGCAGAAGTTGCGCTCCACTTGGGGCAAGATTTCCTCCAAGATGGCGCGCTCGAAGCTCGGCTGTGGCGGGAACTGATCCAACTGACCGATGACGCCCAAGTAGGGCATGACGAGGATCATCGGCGGCAGCGAGCCGTCGAGGATGCCCGCGTCCAGCGCGCGGATCAGGCCGATGTCCTCCCACTGCTGTTCACGGTAGCTCAGCCCGTGGAACAAGTACACAACGGGGAAGCGCCGCCGCGTTTGAAAGTAGCAAGGTGGCAGGTAGACGAGGTAGCGCATGTTCTCACGGGCGATCTCGCTGAAGTGGTCGACGAAGTTGATGATCTGCCCTTGTGTGTCGTCGCAGGGGAAGGGCGTGCCGGTCGGGCGTAGATCAGGCGTGATGGTGGGCAGGGGCGTTGAGGTAGGGGGGAAGGTGGGCGAGGCGGTCGGCGGTGGCGTGGGCGAGGGCGGCGCGGTGACGATCACCACGACCGGCGTCGGCTCATAGCGTTCGAAAGCGTCGCACCCCGCCAGCAGCGCCAGCGCCAGCAGCCCCCCGATGACCCATCCACGCATCATGTGTGTCACTCCCCGTTTGCAGCGCGCTAGTATAGCACAGGACAGCGCTGCGGCCTATAATCGCACAGGCTGTGAACAGAGCGACTTTGACACACAAAAAAGAGGAAACCGAGATGAAAGTGCTAGTGACAGGGGGGGCAGGCTATATCGGCAGCCACGTCGTGCAGATGCTGATCGAGCGTGGTTATGAGGTGGTCGTGTTCGACAACTTGAGCGCCGGCCACGCCGAGGCCGTTCACCCCCAAGCGACGCTGATCGTGGGCGACCTGCTCCACAAGCCCGACTTGGCCGCCTTGTTCGCGCAGCACCGCTTCGACGGCATCCTGCACTTCGCGTCGCACATCATGGTGGGCGAGAGCATGCAGAAGCCCTTCAAGTACCTGTACGATAACGTGGTGGGCGTAATGCACGTGTTGGAACAGGCCACCGCCCACGGCGTCAAGCGCTTCATCCTGTCCAGCACGGCCAACCTCTATGACGCGCCGCAGGTGATCCCGATCCGCGAGGAAGAGCCGCTCATCCCTGGTAGCGTCTACGGCGAGACGAAGTTTATGGCCGAGCGCATGCTGCTGTGGATGGATCGTCTCTACGGCCTGAAGTCGGCGTGTTTGCGCTACTTCAACGCCAGCGGCGCACACCCTGACGGCCACATCGGCGAGGATCACCACCCTGAGACGCACCTCATCCCGCTGGTGCTGCAAGTGGCGCTTGGCCAACGCGAGGCGATTACCGTCTACGGGGACGACTACGACACGCCTGATGGAACCTGTATCCGCGATTACATTCACGTGCTCGACTTGGCCGACGCGCACATCCTCGCGCTGGAAGCCCTAGCCGACGGCCAGAGCCGCGTCTACAACCTCGGCAACGGCACGGGCTACAGCGTGCTAGAGGTGATCGAGACCGCTCGCCAAGTGACCGGCCACCCGATCCCGACCGTGCGCGGCGCGCGGCGCGCGGGCGACCTGCCCGTGCTCGTGGCGGACAGCACCAAGATTCAGCGTGAATTGGGCTGGCAGCCTGAGTTCGGCAGCCTGCGCGTCATCATCGAAACTGCGTGGAGGTGGCATCAAACTCACCCTCACGGCTACCAGCGCGACGAGCAAGCCAACCCCTAGAAACTTTGGGCAGCAGCGTTGTCTTTCGCTGTTGCTGCTCTATCTGGTCTGATTGTTACGCCGGCCCCAAAACCGTGCAGCTTTAGGCGAATTGTGCTATGTTAGCTGTTGAATGGTGGGGTCTGACTTGCACGGATGAAAATCACAACGCCTATCATGAATCGCGAGGCGATTCTGAAAGCCAAGCAGCAGCATCTACAAATGCGCGAGCGGCGCAGCCCGTGGAGCGCAGTCATATCGCTTGCGTCGATGCAGGCCTACCCGCGTGACATCATGAACTACGTCGATAACCACGTGGCGATCATCGGGCAGGTGTGCCGCACTGCCCCGATTTATGACCCCGTGGCCGCCGCGATGGACATGATCGCTGAGGGGGCAGACGCCATCGCCTTCTACACCGATCACACCATCTACGCCGCTGACCTCGAGGACATGTGGCTGCTCTCACGGGCGTGTCAGGATGTGCCCGTGCTGTACCAAAACTACGTGATGAACGCCTATCAAGTGGCGGCGGTGCGCGCGGCCAACGCCTCAGCGATCTGGCTTGACAGCAGCATCCGCACGGCTGTCGGGATGCGCGCCAACGCCACCACCGCCCAGCGCCTGCGGTTTTCCGTGTTCATCAGCGTTCATGACAACGACGAGCTAGAAACGGCCATCACGCTCAGCCCACATGTGATCTGCCTCGGCAGCCCCGACCGAGAGAACCTTGCTGAGAACGTCGAATGGTTGCAGCAGATCCGCTGGCGCGTCCCACGGTATATCAAATTGATGCTCGGGCACAGCCTGCGCACGCTTGATGAGGTGAAGCTCGCGCTGGAGGCAGGCGTGCGCGGGATCATCGTCAAGCCTGAGCTGCTGCACCCAGAGACTGCGCGTGTGATCCGCGAATGGGTGGGCAAGGCCGAATGATCCAACGACTGCTGCTGTGCTGTGCGTTGGCGTGGGCGCTGGCCGCCTGCCGCGCGGTGAACCAGCCCATCATCCCAACGGAACAGCCGACGGCCACCGTCACGCGGACGCCTACCCCGACCCACACCCCCGCCGGTGACATCACGCCCACGCCGCGCCCGACTCAGCCGATCGTCGCAGGCCAGCCCAGCCCAACGCCCCTGCTCGGCCCCTCGCGCACGCCTGCGCCTGACCAGTTCAACACGCCCACGCCGCGCCCGCTCAACCCCAACGCGCCGCGCATCGAGTTCTTCACCTCTGACCCGCTCAGCGTGCAGCCCGGCCAGCCCGTCACGCTGTTTTGGTCAGCCCGCGGCGTGGACAGCGCCGTGATCTACCAACTCGACGCCGAAGGCCGCCGAACACAGGTCTACAACGTCGCCCCTGATTCGCGCTTGACGATCCAAACCCGCACGAGCGACCGTGGCGCGCTGCGCTTCTTGCTGGCGATTGGCATCAACGAGACGTACAGCGAAGCTACCGTGGAAATTCCGCTGCTGTGCCCAGTCGAGTGGTTCTTCAACCCGCCGCCCGCCACCTGCCCCGCCGCCGCCCCAGAAGAAACCCGCATCGTCGATCAGACGATGGAGCGCGGGCGGATGCTCTACGTCCAGAGCCGCAACGTGATCTACGTGTTGTTCAACGACGGGCGGCAGCCTGCGTGGCTCTCGTTCGAAAATCGCTATGATCCCGCCATCCACCCCGACCGTGACCCGAACGCCCCGCCCACCTTCATCCAGCCGCTGCGCGAGTTGGGCTACTTGTGGCGCACCAACGACACAGTGCGTAACCGTTTAGGCTTGGGGCTGGCAGAGGAGGTAAGCTTTGACGGGGTGATCCAAACCGCGCCGGTGCGGCCGGGCGTGCAGGATGTCTACGTCAGCGGGGCAGATGGGCGCATCATCCACATCGTCCCTGGCGGCCAGCAGTGGCTGCTGATCGGCATCCGTTGATCGAAAGATCTGAGCGGCGGAGCGCGGGCCGAATGTGAGGCCTCATCCCCTAGCCGACTTCTCCCCTTCTGGCCGCAGAATCTGTGTCTGCAAGGGGTTAAGCTGCGGGCGCTTCTGTTCGAATCTAGACGCTCCCAGCGCGCGCCTGCCCCTTGAAAAGAACCGCGGCTTCTTGCTATACTATCGTCTAGCGGGCAGTTAGCTCAGTTGGTAGAGCACTCCTTTGACGTGGGAGTGGTCAGAGGTTCGAGTCCTCTACTGCCCAACAGCGTTCATGAATCATGAGCGCTTTTTTTGTGCCTCAGCCCAGCGCGCCGGGGAGCACCCGCCAGACCACGTAGAACGCCAGCGCCGCCAGCCCCAGCGGGGCGATCAACGCCAGCCCTGCGGCACGCATGCGCTGCCCCAGCGCCGTCAGCCCCAACGCCAACCACAAGCTGAAGGGGATCAGCGCGCTGAAAAGGTAGCGCCCCTGAAACTGCACAAACTGCGTGTTGTAGTACAGAAACACCAAGACGGCCAGCCCGGCCACGCTGAGCAGGATGAGGTGAGCGTCGCGCCGTTCGGGCTTGAGCGGGGCACGGCTGCGCCCGATCCACAGCCCGAGCGCCCCCAGCAGCATGATCGCCCCGGCGAACACGTAGGCCAGCGATTCCCCTGCAAAGAAGAGGTTGTGCATCGGCACGCCCATCCAACCGAACTGCCCCCAGAAGCTTTGAAACGTGGTCGTCTTGAGCTGGATCAGGTAGTTGGCTAACCCGATCTGCGCGATGAGATCAGCCGTGCGCAGTTGGCCGACGACCACGTCATCATGGGCGCGCAGCCCCATGATGTCCGGAAAGCCGTAAGTGAGGACGTTGCGCCCGAACCAGAAGAGGGCAAATCCGCCCGCGGCGATGGCAATCCACAGCAGGGGGCGCAGCAGCTGCGGCCAACTTACGTGCTCAGCGCGCCAGCGCAGCACCACTGTCAGCAGCACAACCGCGGCGGTGAAGTAGATCGTCGTCTTGGTCAGCACGACGACCCCCAAGCCCAGCCCTAGCCACGCCGGATGCACGTCCCCGCGCAAGCGATAGCGCAAGCAGCCGTAGAGCAGCGCGCTCATGACGGCCCCCGCCAGCGCATCGTTGTTGACGCTGCCGAGGATCATCAGGTGCTGCGGCAAAAACGCGATGAACGCCGTCGCTGTCAGCGCCACCCACGGCGGATCGGGGTAGAGCAGGCGCACGGTCAGATAGGCGATACTAACGGTGAACAGCCCCAAAATTCCTGAAAACAGCCGCAGCGCAGTTAGGCTGCCGTCGGTAAGGGCGTAGATCGGCGCGGCCAACCAGTAGTAGAGCGGCGGCTGGTGGTCTTCGTACTCGATGGCAGGGATGGCGGCGGTCAAATCCCCTTGAAAGCGCTGCGCCTTGAGCTGCTCCAGCGTGGCGTTGTCCCAGTCGCCGTCTGCGATGACCGGCAGCAAGGTTCCCTCTGCCACTTGGCGAACGTAGTTGTAGTGGGCCGGCTCGTCGGGGGTTTGCCATGCGGGTGTGCGCACGGCAAACAGGGTCACCAGCGCGCTGTAGAGCGCCAGCAGCACCAGAAAACTGACCGTCTGGCGCGTCATTCTCTAGAGCAGTTCGGCGATGGCCGCTAGCAGGTACGGGCGGCTGATCGGCTTGGGCAGGTAGCCATCACAGCCCGCGTCGAGGTAGCGTTCACGGTCGCCCAGATCGTCGTTGCCCGTCAAGCTCAAGATGGGGGTGCTTCTGTGGGCTTTAAGGCGGCGGGCGACTTCGTCGCCCTGCACATCCGGCAGGTCGATGTCAAGGATGATGAGGTCATACTCATGGCTGGTGGCAAGTTCGATGCCGTCCAAGCCGGTGAGAGCACCGGTGAAATGATAGCCCGCGCTCTTTAGGATCTTCTCGATCAGCTCTAAGTTGTCGATGTCATCGTCAATTGCCAGAATGCGTCTCATAATTTTAGTGCATCCATATTACCCGAGTTCGATGATGCGGATGGAGACGTCATTTGACTGCTCGCCACCATGACCGCTTCAGGCGTTCATTATAGACGACATCGCGCGGTGTTTGACAGGTGTTGAAAAGCGCTGTGCTGGCGTTGAGCGCATCGCTGCTCTCTGTGTGGCGCGCTTGCGCGTGTAAGACGGCGGCCAGCAGGCGATAAGCGACCGCCTGCCCATAGGGGGCATCGTTGTCGATGGCTTGTTCCAGCGCAGCGTGGGCCAATGCCTCGGCCTCGTCCAGTTGGCCAGCGCGCAGCCGCAGCTCAACGTTCAGCCCGGCCATCCAATCGCCGAAGATGACCCCGCCGGCTTTGTGCCGCAAAGCGTCTTCATAGGCCGCTGCGTGTAGGCGCGCCTGCTCAACTTGGTTATCGCACAGCAGCAAGTAGCCGTGCAGCAGGTGGTACAGATCGCTCAGCAGCGCATCGTTCAGGTCGTTCAGCCGTTCCGACATCAACGAGGCTTCAATGAGCGCGATCTGAACCTGATGGGCGTAAAGCCAGATGCGCAGCAGGCGCGCCACCACCTCTACGACTAGCACGCCCTGATGGCTGGCATGGGTGATCACTTGGTTGTAGAGGGCGAAGGCGTCTTGTACGCTGCCTAACATGCCAGTTGCCAGCGCGAGATACGCTTGGGTGAGCAGCCGCTCGCGTTGGTGAGGGGCGGCGTCGAGGCTGGCTTGCAGCAGCGGCAGCGCTTCGCTGAAGCGCCCCTGCATCACGAGCGCCCGCCCGCGCAGCCCCTCTGCGCGCTTAACGTCGTTGGCCTGCCCCAGTTCCTCGGCTAAGGCGCGCATCGCCTCAGCATAGGCGCGCGCGCGGGCATACTGCCCCGATTGATAGTTCAGGCGCACCCAGTAATCGTAGAAGGTGATGAGCAGCGCCTTGTCAGTCGGGCTGAGGCGGTCGTGATGCTGCTGGACGAAAGCATAAGCTGCTGCCACGCGCTCGAAGGGCGTTTGTAAGACGCCAACCAAGTGGGTGAGGCGGGCGAGTTCGACCAGGGCCTTCACGTAAAGGCTAAAGGGAAGTTCACCGAGCGGGATGCGCTCAAGGGCGGCAATGGCCTGTGCCTGATAGGCCAGCGCGTCCTCAAAAGCAAAGGCGCGTTCGGCCACTGCGGCAGCGCGCATGGCGGCGCGAGCCTCGCGCTCGTGCTGGCCGCTCTCGTGCCAGTGATGCACCAACTGCGGCAGGAGGGCGTCGCGCTCGCCGTAGTGCACGGCCATCGCCTCAGCGACTTGGTGGTGCAGGCTGCGCTTGTAAGTCGGGTCGAGCTGTGACAGCAGCGACTCACGGATTTTGTCGTGGGCGAAGCGCCAAGCGCCTTCATGACGGTCGAGCACGGTGAACGCGCAGTCGCTCAGCCACAGGTCGAGGTCGTGCTGCGGGAAGAGATGCTTGAGCAGCTCAAGGTTGACCTCGCGCCCGATGACCGCTGCCGCCTCGAGCAGGGGCATATTTTCCTCTGGCAGCAAGCTGAGCCGATAGCGCGCGGCTTGGTTGATGCCTTTCGTCAGGATCGATGACGGCAGCGTCTCGGGCGTGATGTGCAGCGTGTCGCCGACCTGTTCGACGAGCGCGGTCAGCACTTCCTGTAAGAAGAAGATGTTGCCCTCTGTGTGCTGAGCGAGATAGTCCACCAGTCGGGGGTCGGCTTGACCCAACATAGACTGTGTGAGGTCGGCAATTTCGGCGTGGTTAAAGCGCTGTAAGCGGATCAGGCGCAGGCTGCGCAGCGACTGCGAGGGGAACAGCGCCTGCTCATCGCGGAAGGTCGTCAGCAGCAGCAGCGGCGCATGGCTCAGAGCGCTGCTGAGCCGCCCTAGGAGCTGCTGGCTTTCGCTGCTGGCCCACTGGATGTCCTCTAAGATCAGCAGCGTGGGCATTTTCACCTGTGTGAACAGACTCACGATGACGTTAAACAACCGCTCTTGGGTGCTGCGCATGTTTTCTGATACGTGTGGACGTATCGGGCGGCCAATGATGTCCTCGAGGTCCGGGATCAGCAGGTGCAGCAGAGCGGCCTCATCGTCGTTGACGCTCATCAAGAAGCACAGCCAGCGCAGCGGGTCTTCCCACATCTGAAACGGGCGCGAACGCTCGCGCAAGGCTTGACCTTGCAAGACGATGCAGCCATCAACCAGCGCGCGCGTGCGCACCTCGGCTGCCAAGCGCGACTTGCCCACGCCGCTCTCGCCAGCGATCATCCACGCGCTGCCTTCGTTGGCGCGCGCCCTGTTCAAGGCCAGCAGCAGCAGGTTCAGCTCTTCAACACGCCCGACGAAGCGCGAACTGCGGAAGTAGCTCTCGCGCTGTTCAGGCGTCTCGAGCGGCAGCGGGACAGGCAGCGCAGCGTTGACCGCCTTGAGAAACTCGGTGGCGCTGGCGAAGCGGTTGGCGGGGTCTTTTTGCAGGGCAACGTGCAATGCCGCGCGCAGCGCCTCCGGCACGTCAAGCGTCGTCAGGTCGGGCATGATCCCCAGCACGTGCGCCATGATCTGCGACATCGTCAGGCCGCTGTAGAGCTGGCACTCCGCTAGCATTTCGTAAACGATCACCGCAAAGCTGTACAGATCAGACTGCTCGGTCAGCCGTTCGTTTTGCAGCGTTTCGGGCGACATGTAGGCGAGCGTGCCAGCCGTTTGAGCGTACACGCCTCTGTCCACCGCGAGGCCGAAGTCAAGCAGCTTCAATTGTCCATCCGTGACGAGGATGTTGTGCGGCTTCAAGTCACGGTGCAAGATGTGATGCCGATGCAGGTACTCCAGCGCCAGCAGCCCCTGCCAGATCAAGTTGAGTTTGAAGTCGAGGGGCTGCCCTTTGGCCGCCGCTAGGACTGTGACGGCGTCTGTCAGCAGCTCCATCGTGAAGTAGGGCTGGCCATCCGCGTCGAAGCCGTAATCGAGCACTTGCACGATGTGGGGGTGGTGTAGCGCTGAGAGGACTTTGAACTCTTGCGACAGGTGGAGGCGGATTTGCCGCATTTGCTGCATGCCGCCGCGCGGCAGTTGGCTCACTCGTTTAAGGGCGATGCGCCGCCGCAGCAGCCGATCATAGGCGCTGTAGACGACGCCCATGCCGCCGCTGCCAATGCGGTCGATGAGTTCATAACGGGTGGAGATCAGCGGCAAATCAGCCATTAATGTTTGATTCTTCCTTATGCTTCATAGACGTGGCCCAAAAATGCCTCAAGCGTGTGCGGCTCGAAGCGGCTGAGTTCGCGGCCAGCTTCTTGCCCCTGCGGCGACGCCAGCGACTGCTCCAGCGTTGGCAAATCGGTGAAGTAAAGTTCCAGCAGGCGGTAGTAGTCGGCTTGGCCGCGCGGCGCCCCCACCACGTGCAGCACCTGCTTGCGTTGAACGTCAGGCATGCGCTCCACAAGGGCGAGGAAGTCTTGGTAGGCGGCCTCGAACGCTTCGGGCTGCGCGGGATGTTTGAACGCGATCACAAACTTGACCATCAGGCAGTGCCTTTTCTTGTCATCTCAACTTTAAAATAGACGTCGTGCTAAGACAAATTTTAATAGAAATTTTAGCATAAAAAGCCAGCCAGTCTGAGAGCGTTTATGCCAAGCGTTCGATGAGCCTTAAGGTTTCTAGCTGCATTTCAGCGCTGCGGCGACCGAGGCTGGCCAGTTCCACGCTCGGCTCAAGGCCGGAGAGGTGGCGGTTGGCTTGGCTCATGCAGATGATCCCCCAGCGGATGTTGCCCATGATCTCCCACCAATCGACTGCCTGCCGATCGACGGAGAGGCCGCTGGCGGCTTCGTAGGCCTGCAGGAAGGTCTCGCGGTCGCTCAGCCCGGCGAAGTGGCGGTCAATCGCCCCGAAGCGCCAATCGCGCATGCAGATGTAGCCCAGTTCCTCGTTTGGGTCGCCGACGTGGGCAAACTCCCAATCGATGACGGCAGCCAGCCCCTGTTCGTCCACGAGCAGGTTGCCCACGCGGAAGTCCCCGTGGATGACCGTTGTGCGCGTTTGCGCGGGCAGGTGGTTTTGCGCCCAACGCAGCGTCCACTCCCAGACGGGGTTGTGCACGCCCAGCTTGTCGAGCAGCGCATACATCTGATCGACCACGTAGCGGCTGTACGTCGTGCCTTCTGGCGCGCGCGGCAAGAAGCTCAGCTCGTCCATGGGCAGGCGATGGATGAGCGCGAGCTGCTCGGCGAGCTGCTGCGGCAGGCGCGCGCGCGCGGCGGCTAGCTCCGGCGCGTGGATCACTTTCGTGCCGATGCTGATCCCGCGCACGTAGTCCATGACGAAGAAGGGGCTGCCCAGCACAGCCGGGTCTTCACACAGGGCGCGCACCTGCGCCACTTTGACGCCATGCGCATGCGCGACGCGCATTATGTGGAACTCTTGCGCGCGGGTGAGCGCTTCATCGAACATCTGCGTTGGCAGGTCGCGCCGCAGCACCTGCTCCAGCGTGAGATCCGCCCCTCGCAGCGTCAGCTTCCACGTGTCGCGCGAGGCTCCCCCGCTCAGTGGCTGTGCGTCTACCACGGTGACGGGCTGTAAGGCCTGTGAGAGGAAGGCATTTAGGGCATGCTTTTGTGCGTCGTTCAGCGGCTGCATCTCAAAAACTCACGATAACTTTGCCGATGTTGCGGCCTGAATACATGTACTCAATCGCGTCGAGCGCCCCCGCCACGCCTTTGAACGGTGTCGGGTCATAAGTGGCTTGAAGCTTGCCCTCAGCGATCAGAGCGAGCAGGCGGGCGGCGTGTTCAGGCACGTCGCGCAGATAGTGCATCAGCCAGAAGCCGCGGATCGACGCAGATTTGTTGAGCAGCTTGTAGCTGTCGCGGACGCGCGTCACCTCTTGCGGGCCGCTCTCGTACTCGCTGATCGCGCCGATCACGATCAAGCGGCCTTTGACGGCCAGCGCGTTCAAGGCGATGTCGTAGAGCTTGCCGCCGACGCTCTCAAAGGCGATGTCGATCCCTTTGCGATATTCTGCTTTCAAGACCTCAGACAGCGATTCGTCCTTGTAGTTGACGGGCCGATGACAGCCGATGCTGCGCAGAAAGGCGGCCTTGTCGGCGCTGCTGCACGTGCCGATGACGTGGTTGCCTGCAAGGCTGGCAAGCTGCACGGCAAAGCTGCCCGTGCCGCCCGCCGCGGCGGTCACTAGGATTGTTTCACCCGTGGCCATCTCGCCGACTTTTTCTAACGCGATGCTAGCGGTGAGGCCGCTCACACCGATCGTCACCATGTCGGGCGTGGCCGCCGGGAGGGGGATGGCGTGGCTAGCGGGCACGGTGAAATACTCTCGATAGCCGCCGCCGATGGCGAACACGGCGTCGCCTTCTTTGAAGTGGATGACGCCTGCGCCCACGGCAGCCACCACCCCGACTGACTCTGCGCCGAGGTCGTAAGGCGGTGGGGTCGGGGCGAGGTAGCGCCCGGCGGCCATGAGGTAATCCGCCGCGTTGACGCCGCTGTAGCGCGTCTGCACGACGATGTGACCAGCCTCAGGCTGAGGGATGGACGCTTCGTGGATCTCGGTGGCGGCGCGTAAGTCGTTTGAGCTGCGCACCACGACTAACTTTTGGTAAGTAGACATCCCAATAAACCTTTTTGGAACGAGTTTAAACGAGTCTTATTGTAACGCATCTGCGCCGCGCGCGGCGGATGAGTGTGGAAGTGAGGTGCAGCTAATCGCCCAAGGGTCTGCCGATTATCAAGTCTCATCACGAATTTGTTGCACATAGATAAAAGCAGTGTTAAAGTAGTGGCGTAGTGTGGACTAGTCCACATACTGTTCATTTTTTTAAGGAGTAGAGGCGATGAAAAGATTTGTTGCATGTCTCGTCTTAGCGCTGACGGCCATCGTGCCGTTCCGCGCGCAGGAAGCCCCGGTCGGCACATGGCTCGGCACTTGGCCGTATGTGCTGCCCCCTGACCATCACCTGAACAGCTTTGCCAGTGGCGGTTTAAACGACAACCTCGGCGTGGTGTATCGCCCGTTGGTGGAGTTGACCCCAGCGTACTATCTGTGGGGCAGCAACGAATATATCCCGATGCTGGCCGAGAGCTGGGGCTTTGTGGACGACAATGCTGCCTACCAGTTTACGCTCAAAGCGGGCGCAACGTGGAGCGACGGCACACCCATCACCAGCCAAGACGTGGTAGACACCTACGCCATTGGCCGCATCCTCAACTGGACGCAGTTCCAATACATCAGCAGCGTGGAAGCGGTGGACGACCTGACGGTAAAGTTCACCTTCAGCGGGCAGCCCAGCTTATTGGCTGAGCGTTTGATCCTGAAGGAACCGATTGTCGCCAGCGCCACCTACGGCGAACTGGCTGCCAAGGCTCGTGATGTCGTCGCCAGCGGCGCGACCCGTGAGAGCGAATCGTGGACAGCGCTGATCGCTGAGATCAACAGCTTCCGTCCGGATGTTCTGCGCGCGAGCGGCCCTTATACCTACTCGCTGGCCGATGTCAACGACGCCTTCATGACGCTGCGCTGGCATCCCAACAGCATCTTCAGCAGCACGGTCAAATTTGGCGAGCTGAAGATCTGGGCTGGCGAGACCGAGCAGACGACCCCGCTCGTCCTCAGCGGTGAGCTGGCGCACTCGACCAACGTCTACCCACCTGCCACCATCGAGAGCTTTGAGCGTGCGGGCATCCGCTTGGTGACGACGCCGCGCGGCTACGGTCCCTCGCTCTTGTTTAACTTCGCGCTGCCCGTCTGGCAGGATGTCAACGTGCGCAAGGCAGTGGCCCATGCCATCAACCGCGACCAGAGCGCCTTCCTGACGAACGGCTTGGGCGCGTCGGGCACGGTGTTCTTCAGCGGCATCTTGGACAGCATGACCCCCACCCTGCTGAGCGCGGAGGCCATCGCGTCGCTCGATCCCTACGAGTACGACCTTGAGAAGGCCGCCGCCTACATGGAAGCTGCCGGCTACACGCGCAACAGCGCCGGCAAGTGGGTGGACGCCAGCGGCAACACGATCCGTGTGGAGTACACCTTCCCGCAGGACTTCGCCGACTTCAGCGCCGCCGCCCAAGACGCTACCCAACAGCTGAACGACTTCGGCTTTGACATCACGCTGCGCGCCCGCCCGTGGCAGGAAGCTCGTGATGCCATCTTCGCCGGAACCTTCGACCTGAGCGTGTGGAGCTGGGGCGCGGGCAGCCCATTCGCCAATGGCCACTTCCGCAACCCCACCGTGCGCTTTAACAAAGGCGCTGTGCCGGGTGGCCAGCCGGGCATCAGCTTCCCGATGCAGTTTGAGTTTGAAGGCGAGATGATCGACCTCGAGGCGCTCATCGCTGATGTGAGCACCGGCCTCGACCCCGCCGAGCTGACCGCCAAAGCGGACCGCGTCGCGCGCATCATCAACGCAACGGTGCCCTTTATCCCGCTCAACGAGATGCTGAGTGTCGAGCCGCTGAACGAATCCAAGATTGCGGGCGCGCCGCCGGACGACGACCCGATCTACTTGAACCCCAGCGGTGACCACTTCATCATCAAGCTGATCTTGGACGGCACGCTCGGCCCGGCCAGCTAAGCGTAATCGCGCGGGCAAGGGGGCCGGTCGGCTTCTTTGCCTGCTTTGTCGGGGCAGGTCAACGCCCTGCCCCATGAAGAAAAAGCCGCAACATTTTTACGAGGCTGTTTAATGAGTTCTGTGCCGATTTCTCCGCAAACGCGCATCCCCGCGTCTGCGATGCCGATTCGTTTGGTGCGTCAGCTCTGGGGGAGTTATGCGCTGCGGGCGCTGCTCCAAGCCTTGCTGACCATCTTCGCAGTGACAACCTTCACCTTCTTCTTGATCCGCTTGATGCCAGGCGACCCCTTCAGCAGCAAGGTAGAGAGCCTGATGATCCAGCAGAATTTGACCTATGAGCAGGCGCGGTCGGTGGCGGCGGGCTTATTCCTGTTTGACCCTGACGAGCCGATGATTGACCAGTACACGCGCTACATGTCGTCGCTGCTGCGCGGTGACTTAGGCAAGAGCATCCTCAGCGCGGGCACGCCCGTTGCCGAGCAGATCGCGCGCTACTTGCCGTGGACACTCTTCAGCGTTGGGCTGGCGCTCACGATCAGCTTTACGCTGGGGGCGCTCATCGGGCTGGCGATGGGCTATTGGCGCGGCGGCCTCCTCGATAACGTGATGACCTTCCTCGCGTCGATCCTTTCAGGCATTCCGGATTATATCCTCGCGCTGCTGTTCGTCTTGATCTTGGGCGTGCAGCTCCAGTTGTTCAACGTCGGCGAGTTCCGCGGCGGCAGCGACCCCAACATTCCGGCGGGCTTCACCGTGGAGTACATCAGCAGCCTCTTCAAGTTCGCCCTCTTTCCCGTCACGATCTACGTCGCATCGACGATTGGCACGTGGATCCTCTCGATGAAGAGCAGCACGATCAGCACGCTGGGGGAGGACTACATCACCGTGGCGCAGGCGCGCGGCCTCTCGCAGCGGCGCATCCTGACGGCCTACGTCGGGCGCAACGCGCTGCTGCCGCTCATCACGCGCCTAGCGATCAGCATCGGCTTCATCGTAGGGGGCAGCGTCGCCATCGAACAGATCTTTGAGTACCCCGGCTTAGGGCGGCAGCTTCTGCGGGCGATTGTGACGCGCGACTACACCACCATGCAAGGCATCTTCCTCGTGATCACGATTGCGGTCGTGATGTCGAACCTGTTGAGCGATCTAGTGCTGGGCTGGCTCGATCCGCGCGTGCGCGTGAGCAAGGAGGGCAAGCTGTGAACCTATTTGCCACTGTTGCCTCCCCGACGGGCTTGGCGTTGGGGGTGGTCGTCGGGATCGTGCCGCTGGTGCTGTCGGCGTATTATCGGCAGTGGCAGGCGGGGCTGTTGGGCGCGCTGGCCTGCGTCATGGCGGGCTTCGGCTGCGGCTTGATCGGCGGCCTGCCGATGATGGTCATGGCCTGTGCAGTGGTCATCAGCTACGCCTATGTGAACCGTCAAGACCCGTTCACAAGCCGCGCGGCGCTCACGGAAGTGTCGTTTGAGGAGACGCGGCGCGAGGCCTTCATGCGCTGGATGGCCAACCTCGGCACGAACGTCCGCGCAGGGTTGAACGCCCTGATGCGCAACAAATCAGGCTTCATCGGCTTCTGTGGGATCATGTTTTTCGTCATCGTGACGGTATTCGGCCCCTTGTTCATCGAGTATGAGGGGCGGGCGCGCTTGGATCGACGGCAGCCGGGGGCGCGCTCACTGCTGGCCGGCCCTAGCTCAGAGCACCCGCTAGGGCTGGACTGGCAGGGGCGTGACGTGCTCTCGCACATGGTGTATGGTGGCCAGCGGCTGATCTTGACCTCGCTGGCGGCGGGCTTGTTCGCCACGATCTTGGCGGTTATCTTGGGGAGCGCGGCGGCGCTGCTGGGGCGCTATGTGGACAGCCTCATCACGACCATCGCCAACTTCATCCTAACGATCCCGTCGTTCCCGCTGCTACTCGTGATCGCCAGCATCATCAAATTTGACGACAGCTTCGCGCTGGCGCTGTTGTTCGCTGCGCTCAACTGGCCGGTGCTGATGCGCGCTGTCCGCGCGCAAGTCTTGAGCCTGCGCGAGCGCGACTACGTGGAGGCGGCTATCGCGCTGGACTTGGGCTTGTGGCACATCATCAGCCGCGAGGTGTTCCCGAATATGATCAGCTACATCGCGGTGAACTACATCTTCACCGTGCGCGTGGCGATGTACAGCATCGTCGGCTTGGTGTTTCTCGGCCTCGTGCCGCTGGTCGAGCCGGATTGGGGCGTGATGATCTTCATGGGGCGGCAGCAAGGCGTGTTGGCCAACCCGCTGGCGGCGGGGATGCTGCTCTCGCCGGTGGTGGCGATTGCGCTCTTCCAGCTGTCGCTGGTGCTGTTCACGCGCTCGCTAGAAGAGGTGTTCAACCCGCGCTTGAGGAGCGGCCTATGAAAAACCGTGATGTCGTCCTGAGCGTGCGCGGCCTGTCCGTCAGCTATCTGGCGCGGCGCGGGCGCGTGCGCGCGGTGAACAACGTGTCGTTTGACTTGCACGCGGGCGAGACGCTGGCCTTTATCGGCGAGAGCGGCTGCGGCAAGAGCACGCTCAACCTCGCGCTGATCCGCACGCTGCCCAAAGCAGCCAGCATCGACGCCGGCCAAGCCCTCTACACCGACCGCAGTGGCACGCTGATCGACGTGATGAAGCTGAACGACCGCGCGATGAAGCAGTTTCTATGGTCGGAATGTTCGATGGTGTTTCAAGGGGCGCTGAACTCGCTCAACCCGGTGCTGCGCATCCGCGAGATGGTCTACGACACGGCTGCCGCACACGGGATGGATCGCAAGACAGCGCAAAAAGAGGCGCTGGGGCTGTTCGAAAAGGTGCGGCTGGACGCGCACCGCGTGTTCAACAGCTACCCACACGAACTCAGCGGCGGGATGCGCCAGCGCGTGCTGCTGGCGGTGGCGCTGCTGCTGCGCCCGCAGGTCGTCATCATGGATGAGCCGACGACCGCCGTCGACATCCTGACGCAGCGCTCGATTCTCGACGTGTTGAAGGAGCTGCGCGCAGAACTCAACTTCAGCACGATCTTCATCAGCCACGATCTGGCGGTAGCAGCGGAAATCGCCGACACCATCGCCACGATGTACGCTGGCGATATCGTCGAGATCGGGCCAGTAGAGGAAGTGTTCTACCGCCCGAAACACGCCTACACGCTCAGCCTGTTAGACGCCGCGCCGCGCCTGTCGTTCGGCCATGAAGAACTTGACAGCATCCCGGGCAGCCCGCCGGACTTGATTGCGCCGCCCTCGGGCTGCAAGTTCCACGAACGCTGCCGCTTTGCGACCGAGCGCTGTGCCGCTCAAGTGCCGCCGATTGAGATCGTCGCCCCGGCAGATGACCAGCAGCAGGCGCACCTCGTGGCCTGTTTTGAGCGCGCGGCGGTCGCCCAAGCGCAGCGCCGCCGCATGGGAGTAAGCGTATGACAATCCCCCTCTTAGAACTGCGCAGCGTGTATCGCTCGTTTGAGAAAGACCGCGTGACGATCCCTGTGTTGCAAGACATCAACCTCGCGGTACACGAAAACGAGATCCTGTGCATTGTGGGCGAGAGCGGCTGCGGCAAAACGACCACCGGCAAGATCATCGCTGGGCTGAATGACCCGTCCAGCGGCAGTGTGCTGATTCGCGGGCGCGAGCGCGCCAGCTTCACGAAGGAAGAGCAATCGAAGCTGCGGCGCGAGTTCCAGATTGTGCACCAAGACCCGTTCGCGTCGCTCAACCCGGCGCACACGATTGAGCAGATCCTGAGCTTCCCGCTCAAGCGTCACAAACTCGTAAGCGACCGCGCCAGCCTGCGCCGCCGCATCTGGGAGCTGCTGACGCTGGTTGACCTGACGCCGCCCGGCGACATCGTCAACAAGTACCCGCACCAACTCAGCGGCGGGCAGCGCCAGCGCGTCAGCATCGCCCGCGCGCTCACCGTGCAGCCGCGCTTGATTGTGGCGGATGAGGCCGTCAGCATGGTAGATGTGAGCATCCGCATCGGCATCTTGAAGATGCTGCACCAACTGCGCGCCGAGTTCGGGATGAGCATCGTCTTCATCACGCACGATCTGGCGCTGGCTAAGTACTTTGCGTGGGAGGGGCGCATCGCGGTGATGTATCTGGGGCGGATCGTGGAGATCGGGCGGACGCCGGACGTGATCGGCAGCCCGGCCCACCCTTACACGCGGGCGCTGCTGGCCGCCGTGCCAGAGGCTGACCCCGACATCACGCGCCGCAAACAGCCGATGCGCCTGCGCAGCGACGACATCCCGAAGCTAACGGCCATCCCGCGCGGCTGCGCCTTCCACCCGCGCTGCCCGTTCTTCGTCCCGGGCACGTGTGATCACGACGTGCCGACGCTGGCCCCCAGTGCCGATCACCCGCAGCAGTTCGCTTGCACGCCGTTGCAGCGGAAAGGCAGCTTGCAGCCCTATGCAACCTAGCGATCATCCGGTGCGCGGCTTTATGCAGATCGGCTTCTTCTTGGCGGGGGGCGGGTTCTTGATGGCCGTCGCCAATGCGCCCACCAGCCCTGAGTTCGTTGTCAGCGTGTGCAGCGGCTTGATGGGCGTCTTCTTGGTGACGGCCAGCGCGCTGCTCGTGCGTTGGATGCGCCGCGAAAGGTAAGCCCCATGATCGAACGACCGCTTGATGCTGCCTCGCCCAAACCGCTCTATGAGCAGGTCAAAGACTTCATCCTACACCGCATCCAAGACGGAACGTTCAAACCGCACACCCGCATTCCGTCTGAGCGCGAGCTGGCGCAGCGCTTCGGCGTCAACCGCCTGACCGTGACCAAAGCGATCAAAGATCTGGAACAAGCCGGGCTGGTCTACGTGCGCATCGGCAAGGGGACGTTCGTCGCCCCAGAGACGTACAACTTGCAGCTTGACACGCTGATGAGCTTCACCGAGGAGATGCGCCAGCGCGGCCACGAGGTCAGCAGCCGCGTGCTCAACGCTGCCATGACCGAGGCCAACGCCGAGAGCGCTCATCGCCTGTGTGTGCCCGTCGGAACGCGCGTAGCCATTCTGCGCCGCGTGCGCTGTGTGAACGATCGGCCGATCGCGCTAGAGACGTCTACGCTGCTGGCGTCGGCCTGCCCTGACCTATTCGAGCACCACGATTTCACCGTAGAATCGCTCTACGCCGCGCTGCGGACGCGCTACGGGCTGGCGCTGTCTTACGCCGAGCAGACGCTTGAGGCGCGCGCTGCTTCGCGTGAGGAGGCAGTGCTGCTGGAGATGGCAGAGCGCGCGCCCGTCTTGGCCATACAGCGCGTCACTTATGACGACCGCAGTCGTGCGGTAGAATACGCGAGCAGCGTCTACCGCGGCGACCGTTATAAGTTTCGCGCTGTGTTGAAGAACCTCTAGGAGTTGATGATGAACCTTGAACAGCAGGTGGGGCAGTGCTTCTTGGTAGGGTTTGCGGGCACGAGCGCGCCGCCCTACCTGCTGGAGTGGCTGGCGGCAGGGCGCGTGGGCGGGGTGATCCTGTTCGCGCGCAATGTGGAAAGCCCTGCTCAGCTTGCCGCGCTGACGCAGTCCCTGCACGAGGCTGCTCTTGCGCCGATTCTCATCGGCATCGACCAAGAGGGCGGCACGGTGGCGCGGCTGCGCGGGGCGTTCACCGAAGGGCCAGCCGCGATGGCGCTGGCCAACACAGGCGACCCCCACGCCGCCGAGACGGCCTACCGCCTGCTGGGGCAGGAGATGCGCGAGTTGGGGATCAATTGGGACTATGCGCCAGTTGTTGACCTCGCCTACAACCACGAAAACCCAACAGTGGGGACGCGCAGCTTTGGCCGCAGCGCAGCACAAGTTGGGCGCTTTGCGCGGGCAGCGGTGCGCGGCTTGCAGGGCGCGCAGGTGGCGGCCTGCGCCAAGCACTTCCCTGGGCTGGGCAACACTGCGGTTGACAGCCACCTCGCCCTGCCCACTGTAGACGTGACGCTGGAGCACCTGCTCGAGCACGACCTTGAGCCTTATCGGCAGGTGATCGCGGAGGGGGTGGCCAGCATCATGACGACGCACACGCGCTTCCCGACGCTGGACGCCCAGCACCCCGCCACGGTGTCGCCGGTGATCGTGCGGCAGCTGCTGCGCGAGGCGCTGGGCTTCGATGGGGTGGTGACGACCGACTGTATGGAGATGCGCGGCATCGCTGACCACTACACGCCGAGCGAGAGCGCGATCATGGCGCTGCTGGGGGATGTCGACATTGTGCTGGTGAGCCACACGCCCGCTACGCAAGAGGCGGCCATGCGCGGCGTCCTGGAGGCGGTGCAGCAGGGGCGCATCCCGCTCAGCCGAATTCAGCAGGCCAACGTCCGCCGCGCCCGCCTGCTCGCCCAAGTGGTCATGCCCCACGTGGACATTAGCCGCGTCGGCAGCCCCGAGCGCCGCCGCATGATGGAGGAAATCGCCGCGCGCGGGCTGTCGCTGCTGAAGGGTCGCCTGCCAGCGATCACCTTTGACCAGCAGGTCGCCTTTGTCGAGTTCGCCTCGGCGTTGGAGAGCGAGGTGATGGAGGCAGGCGGCCAGACGGGTATTCAGCAGCAGCTGGCGGCGCTGGGGTTGACCCCGCGCTATGTGGCGCTCCAGCCCATTGGTGACGATCTGCGGATGGAGCAGGCGCTGGCCGCTGCGCGCGAGGCAGCCATCACGATTATCGCCACGCGCAACGCCCACCTGCTGCCCGACCAAGCGGAGCGCGCCCGCCAGATTGCCGCGCAGGCGCGCACCGTTGTTCACTTGTGTCTGCGTACCCCCTACGACGCGGGGCTATTTGACGCAGCAGCGGTGCTGGCCACCTGCGGCGACGGGCAGCCGCAGCTCGCGGCGGCGCTGCGGGCGCTGCGCGGGGATTTCGTCGTGGCCAGCGGCCTGCGGGGAGACATCGTATGATTGTGTTGGGGGTTGAGCGTCTGCTGACCGAGCAGTTTGACCTCATTCGTGGAAAACGTGTCGGCCTCTACACGAACTGGAGCGCCGTCAACGCCGACCTTGTGCCCTCATATGTTCTGTTCGCAATTGCGAACAACGTGACGCTGGCGGCGCTGTTCGGCCCCGAGCACGGCATCAGTGGCGCAGCGAGCGCCGGCGAAAAGGTGAGCAGTCAGATCGATGACTACAGCCGCGTGCCCGTCTACAGCTTGTACGGCGAGACGAACAAGCCGATGCCGGAGGCGCTGCGCGATCTAGACGTGATGATCTGCGACATTCAGGATGTGGGGGTGCGCTTCTACACCTACGTTTGGACGCTGTCGTACATCATGGACGCCTGCGCCGAGCAGGGCGTGCCGCTGATTGTCTGTGACCGACCGAATCCGCTGGGTGGGCAGATCGTGCAGGGGCCGGGCGTGCGCGCGGGGTTTGAATCGTTCGTCGGGCGCTTTGACGTGCCCATCCGCCACGGTTTGACCATCGGCGAGCTGGCGCGGCTGCTCAACGCGGAGCACCTGGCGCAGCCGTGCGATCTGACGGTCATTCCGTGCGGCGGCCTGCGACGCGCCATGACGTTCTCACAGATGGGGCTGCACTGGGTCGCCCCGTCGCCCGCGCTGGCGGGCTTCGCTAACCTTGAGCATTACCCCGGCTCGTGCCTCGTTGAGGGGACAACGCTCAGCGAGGGGCGTGGGACGGGCTTCGCGTTTCAAGTGCTGGGCGCGCCGTTCATCAACGCGGTGGTGCTGGCGGACTATCTGAACATGTTAGGGATGCCCGGCGTGCGCTTTCGACCGGTGACGTTCCGCCCCTGCGCCAGCAAGTACGCCAACGTGGACTGCGCCGGCGTCATGGCGCACGTCACCAACGCCAGCGCCTATCATCCGCTTGCGACGTGGTTGATCGTCCTGCGTGAGGTTATGATGACCTACGCTAGTCAAGTCGATTGGCAGCCGCCGCACCAAGCGCGCCATCACTTCGACCTCTTGATGGGCACGGACAGCGTGCGGCGAAATTTTTTGAACAAGGATATGACTATGCCCGCGCTGATGGCGGAATGGGCTGCGGAGGAGGCTGCCTTCCGCGCCAAGCGCGCACCGTACCTGCTGTATGAGGAGTGACGTGCTTATGCCTTCCTTGTCATCGAGTGCTCTCCACCGGCTTGACGCGCTGATGGCGCGGTACGTTCCGGAGCGCGTGCCGGCGGCGGTGCTCAACGTGTGGAGCCGTGATAGCGAGCTGCTGCATCGCGCGTGGGGCTGGCGCGACGTGGAATGGCGCGCCCCCTGTGACACAAACACGCTGTTCGATCTGGCGTCGATCACGAAAGTGTTCGTCACGACGGCGTTTCTCATCCTCGTAAACCGTGGACGTGTCATGTTAGACGCGCCCATCGTGAGCGTGCTGCCAGAGTTCGGCGGCGACCCGCGACCCATCAGCGGCGGCCAAGACCCGCACAGCAAGCAGCTTCTGCCCACGCCGCCCCAGCTGCGTGGCCAGACGGTTGACCCCTGTCGCGTGACCTTCCGCCACCTGCTGACGCACACCAGCGGCCTCGCGTCGTGGCGCGCGCTCTACGCTGAGATTGGCGACCCGCCGCCCCCGCCCAACCAACCTGACCCGCTAGACCGCGCCACGCGCTGGCAGCGCGGCCTTGCCGCCCTGTGGAAAACACCGTTTGTTGATCATCCTGATAAAGGCGTGCACTACAGCGACCTCGGCTTGATCCTGCTGGCGGAGTCCATCCAGCGGCTGACCGGCCAACCGCTGGACGCGGCGCTGGCGGCGCTGCTTGGGCCGAGTGTGGGCGCGCTGCCGATCTTCAACCCAGTGCGCGAGGGCGGGCTGCCGCGGGAGCGCATCGCCCCTACGGAGCACGACCCGAGCTGGCGCGGGCGGCGCGTGTGGGGCGAAGTCCACGATGAGAACGCCAGCGGCTTGGGCGGCGTCAGCGGCCATGCGGGGGGCTTTCAGCACGCGCGCGGCGTGTCGGCGTTGGGGCACTGCTGGCTGCTGGGGCAGCTGCCGATTGCGCCGGAGCTTCAGCGCATGGCCACCACACCACAGGCCATCGACGGGAACGAGCGGCGCGGTCTGGGGTGGATGGTGCGCTCTTTGACGGAGTCAGCCGCGGGCGATCTGCTCTCGCCGGCAACCTACGGCCATACCGGCTTTACTGGCACGTCGCTGTTCATCGACCCAGTAAACGGGCTGGTGATCACGCTGCTGACCAACGCGGTGTATTATGGGCGCGACGTCATGCCGAGCTATCAGATGCGCCGCGACGTGCACAACCTTCTTGGGGAGGAGCTGGCGGCGTGAAGGTCGTCGGGTTGATGTCGGGCACGTCGGCGGACGGGATCGACGCGGCCTTGTGCGAGATCAGCGGCGCGCCGCCCACGCTGAGCGCGCGCGTGCTGCATGGGCGCACCTTCTCCTATGACGCCGACCTGCGCCGTCGCATCCTTGAGGCCTGCCAGCCCGAAACCAGCAGCAGCGCGGCCTTGTGCGCGCTCAACGTGGAGCTGGGGGCGGCCTTTGCGCAGGCCGTGTTGGATCTGCTGGCCGAGGCCAAGCATCCCCCATCAGCGGTCGATCTGGTCGCTAGCCACGGACAGACTGTGTGGCACGAGGTGCGCGCCGGACGGGTCTACGGCACGCTGCAGCTGGGTGAGGCCTGCGTCATCGCCGAGCTGACGGGGATCACGACGATCCACAACTTCCGCGCGCGCGATGTGGCGGCGGGCGGCCACGGCGCGCCTCTGACCGCCTACGTCGATTGGCTGCTGCTGCGCCATCCGACGCGCTGGCGCGCCGTTCAGAACATCGGTGGGATGGGCAACGTCTCGTGCTTGCCCCCGTTGAGTGCGCCGGGCGCGCCGCTCGTCGCGTTCGACACGGGGCCGGGCAATGCGCTGATCGACGCCGCGGCAGACGCGCTAACTGATGGGCAGCATCGCTACGACCCAGACGGTCAGTTCGCCGCGCAGGGGCACGTGGACGCGGCGTGGCTGGGCGCGCTGATGCAGCACCCTTACCTCCATCAACCGCCGCCCAAGACGACCGGCCGCGAGCTGTTCGGGACGGCGCAGGCGCGGGTGCTCGTCGCGGAAGGCCACGCGCGCGGCCTCGGCTGGCGGGACATCCTCGCCACGCTGACCGCCTTCACTGCCCACAGCATCGCGCACGCCTACCGCGCCCATCTGCCGCACGCCGTGGATGAGATCGTGGTAAGCGGCGGCGGTCAGCACAACCGCACACTGATCGACATGCTGGCGCAGGCTGCCGATGTCCCTGTGCTGACGCACGAGGCGCTCGGCCTCTCAGGTGACCTCAAGGAAGCGCTGGGGTTCGCGGTGCTGGCCTATGAGACGTGGCACGGACGACCGTCCACGCTGCCCAGCCAGACGGGCGCGCGTCATCCCAGCCTGTTGGGGCAGATCACGCCGGGCGCGAACTATGAGGCGCTGCTGGCTCAGCGGGGGCGGGCATGGGCTGCTACGTAGGGATCGACGGGGGGGGAACGAGCCTGCGCGTCGTGGTGGTAGACGCGGAGCTGGGCGTGTTAGCGGAGGCGCACGGGGAGACGGTCAACCCGTCGGTGGTGGGGCACGCGCTGGCCGCGCAGCGCATTCAGGCAGCAGTGCAGGCGGCGCTCCTTCAGGCGGACGTGCCGCCGCGCGCGGTGGCTGCTGTGGGCGCAGGGATCGCGGGGGCTGCCCCTGAACACAGCGCGGATTGGCTGCAGGCGACGCTTAGCGCGGCGCTGCCGGATGTTCCGCAGGCGCTGGCCAGCGATGTTGAGGCTGCGCTCGTCGGGGCGCACGGCGCCCGCTTGGGGCTGCTCGTCTTGAGCGGGACGGGCAGCTGCGCTTACGGCATCAACGCGGCGGGCGAGAGCGCGCTGGTGGGCGGCTGGGGCTACTTGATCGGCGATGAGGGCAGCGGCTGTTGGATCGGGCGGCAGGCGCTCAAGTGCGTGGCGCAGATCGCCGACCAGCGGCGGCAGGATGAGCCAAGCCGCGCGCTCAAAGAGCAGGTGCTGGACTTCCTTGAGATTCGCACGCCGCGCCAGATGCTCCAGTGGGTGTATCGGGATGGCGCGCCCGCGCCCCGCGTGGCGACGTTGGCCCCGCTCGTGCTGGCGCTGGCGCAGGCCGGCAACGCCCACGCGCAACGCATCGTCATGCAGGGGGCGCTGCGGCTGGTTGACCACGTGCACCAACTGCGCGATCAGCTCCATATCAATGGGCCGATTGGGTTCGCCGGCGGCCTGTTGGAAAAATCGGCTTACTACCGCCAGGTGCTGGCGGATTCCCTTCAGATCGACGTGCCGACGCCGCGCTACCCGCCCGTGATTGGGGCGGCGCTGCTGGCCAAGATGATCCACAAACGAGAGGACGACCCATGCTGACCGAGAGCCAAAACCCGCGCAGCGCCCAACTCGACACGCTGCCGACGTTGGAGATCCTGCGCGTCATCAACGAGGAAGATCAGACGGTGGCGCTGGCGGTGGCGCGTGCCCTGCCACAGATCGCCCGCGCGGTGGATGCGGTTGTCGCGGCGCTGGCGGCGGGCGGACGTCTGTTCTACGTAGGGGCGGGCGCGAGCGGGCGCACCGGCGTGATCGACGCGGTGGAGTGCCTGCCGACCTACAGCGTCCCGCCGGAGCAAGTGCAGGGCGTGTTGGCGGGCGGCGAGGGCGCAATGATGCGCTCAGTGGAAGGGGCCGAGGACGACGCCGAACAAGGCGCGCGTGACCTTGTTCAGCGCGGCCTCACCGCGGCCGATGTCGTGATCGGTATAGCGGCCAGCGGCACGACGCCGTATGTGCTGGGGGCGCTAGGCTATGCGCGGTCGTTGGGCTGTGTAACGGTCGGCATCTCGTGCAACGCGCCCGCGCCCGTGCTGGACGCCGCCGACATCCCGATTGCGCTGCTGACTGGGCCAGAGGTCGTGGCGGGCAGCACGCGCATGAAGGCCGGCACAGCGCAGAAGATGGCGCTCAACATGATCAGCACCGCGTCGATGGTGCGGCTGGGCAAGGTCTATGGCAACCTGATGGTGGACGTGCAGCCCACCAACCAAAAGCTGGTCGAGCGCAGCCTGCGCATTATCGAGCAGATCGCTGACGTGGATCGCCCCACTGCGCAGCATCTGCTGGAGGCCAGTGGGCGGCGCGTCAAACTGGCCATCGTCATGGGCAAGCTGGGGGTGAACGCCGAAGAAGGCCAGCGCCTGCTCGACGCGGCGGGCGGCTACCTCAGAAAGGTGATCGGGTGACATGGCCGACATGCTGGTGAAGCTCTATGAACTGCCGCCATTAGAGCCAGTCCTCGCGGAGCAGCGCGCCAAAGGGGTGATCATCCGCCGCGGCATCGCGCCTGAAAAGCACCACGTGGCCGCGTGGGTGGCGCGGCACTTTAGCGCGTTTTGGGCGAGCGAGGTCGAGGTCGCCTTCAGCCGCGCGCCGCTGACGTGCTTCCTCGCGCTGGCGGGGGATCGCTTGATCGGGTTCGCTTGCCACGACGTCACGTTCAAGGGCTTCTTCGGCCCGACGGGCGTCAGCGAGGCGGCGCGCGGGCGCGGCACAGGGCACACCCTACTGCTGGCCAGCCTGCACGACCTGCGCGCGTTGGGCTACGCCTACGCGGTGATCGGCTCAGCCGGGCCGGTGGATTTCTACAAGAAGGCAGTCAACGCGCTCGAAATCCCTGACAGCACGCCCGGCCCCTACGCCCACCTGCTGCGCTCATCGGAGTGACAAATCAGTTGGGGGGCGGTTTGACACTTGACCGCCCTCAGGAACTCACACAGGCGTTGTATAACTGCCTCCCAAACCAAACCAGTCCAATCTGGCATGAGATGGCCTGTGGGCGTGTGTTACAATGGCATAGCATTAACGCTAGTTGTAAGCACAAGGCAGCTTCCCCTATGGCCAGTTCAACGCTTCCGCCTCGTCGGGTTGCCGATGCCCGCTGGTTCGCGCACTACGTCCTGCACAACCGCCTGCCGATGCTGATCGCTGTGGGCGCGGGCATCGTGGGCGGTATTGCCGACGCGATGCAGCCCTTCTTGATCGGTATCATCGTCGACCACATCACGCGCGGCCTGAGCATGGAGCAGATCACCGCTGACATCGGCACGTTGATCGTCTTCAGCCTCATCACCCTCGTCGCGTTTTACGGTCAGCGCTACTTCAGCGGGCTGGTGGCCTATAAGACCCACCACGAGATGCGCAACGACATCTTCGAGAACATGCTGACGCTCGATCAGCGCTTCTACAACCGCTTCCCGACGGGCGACCTCATCGCCCGCCTGCACGGGGATTTGCAGTACGTGTGGCGCGTGTTGGCGATCAGCGTCAACCGCAGCGGCAGCGCGCTTGCCGGGCTGGCGTTTACGTTTGTGCTGCTGGCTACCATCGATTTGACGCTGACGGTGATCGTGTTCATCGTGCTGGCGGTCAGCACGGCGTTTCAGATGGTCGCTGGCTTGGCGATCACGCCGCTCTCGGAGAAGGTTCAGGATCAGCAGGGGGTACTGGCGGCGCTGGTGCAGGACAGCGCCAGCGGCATTCAGACGATTAAAAGCTTCGGGCGCGAGCGCGACGCGGCGGCGGCCTTCCACGCGCAGAACGTTCAACTGCGCAAGACGTGGCTCTATTTCAAGCGGCGCTATGAGCCGGTCGGGATGCTGCCGCAAGCCATCGCTCAGACGGCTGCTGGCGTGGTGGTCGTCGTGGGCGGCTATCAGACGCTCAACGGGCAGATGACGTTGGGCAACTTCACCCAATTCCTGCTCTATCTGACGTTCATCTCCAAGTCGCTGTTAGAGATCGGCATGATCTACCAGCGCACGATGCAAACGCGCGGCGCGCTCAAGCGCGTGACGCCCCTGCTGCAAGAAGCGGAAATCGCCGACGCGCCCGACGCGGTGGCCATGCCCCACGTGCGCGGCGACGTTGAGTTCCGCGGCGTGACCTACCAAGTGGGCGATAAAGTGCTGTTGAAGGACATCGACCTCAAGATCCCCGCGGGGCAGACGGTGGGGCTGGTGGGCGCGACCGGCTGCGGCAAGACGACGCTTGTGAACCTGCTGGCGCGCGTGATGGACGTAACCAGCGGCGAGGTGCGCATCGACGGGGTGGACGTGCGGCGCATCCGCCTAGACGACCTGCGCCGCGCCGTGACCTACGTCCCGCAGAACACTTTCTTGTTCAGCCGCGCCCTACACGAGAACATCCGCATGGGCAAGCCCAACATCAGCGACCAAGGCGTTGAGGCCGCTGTGCGCATCTCGCGCTTGAGCAACGACCTGCCGCAGCTGCCGGATGGCCTCAACACGCTGGTGGGCGAGAAAGGGGTGATGCTCTCTGGCGGGCAGAAGCAGCGCGTGGCCATCGCGCGGGCGCTGGTGCGCGACCCGGCGATCCTCGTGCTAGACGACGCGCTCAGCAGCGTGGACACGCGCACCGCTGCCGACATCCTCGGCGACCTCAAGCACGTGCTGCGCTCGCGGACGAGCCTCATCATTGCCCACCGCGTGGCCACGGTCAAAGACGCAGATTGGATTGTCGTCATGGATGAAGGCCGCATCGTGGAGCAGGGGACGCACGCCGAGCTGGTCGCGCGCGGCGGCTTCTACGCCCACATGGTGGAGCGCGAGCTGCTCACGGACGATCCGCTGCCCGCTGAACCCATAGGAGACTAGCGATGACTGCGACGATTGCCGCGCAAGGCGAACTCAAGGCCAAGATCAACGATCGGCGGGTGGCGGGGCTGCTGTGGCGCTTCTTGCGGCCCTATCGCGGGCAGGTGATCGCGGTGTTCGGGCTGCTGCTGCTCATCAGCGCGATGAGCTTGGCCATGCCCTATTTGATCCAAGTGGCCATCGACGGCCCGATTGCCGAGGGCGACCTGAACGGCCTGTACCTCATCGGGCTGGCTTACGTTGGCTTGATCGTGGCGATCTTCGCCGTGCGCTTCGTGCAGCTCTATTGGTTACACACCATCGGCCAGAGCGCCCTCGTCAACCTGCGGCAGACGCTCTACGAGCACATCCTGCAGCAGGATTTGGCCTTCTTTAACCGTACCCCCGTCGGCAAGATCGTCAGCCGCATCAGCACCGACGTCGAAGAACTAAGCGAGCTGGTCTCGACGAGCTTCGTGATGGTCGTCAGCAACTTGATGACGCTGGCGGGGATCATCGTGGTGATGTTCTTGCTCAACTGGCGGCTGGCGCTGATCGGGCTGGCGGTGATCCCGGTGATCTTGTGGGCGAGCCTCTACTTCCGCGGGGGGGTGCGCCACTACTCGCAGTTGTGGTATCGGGCGTTGAGCGACTTCCAAGCCTACATCAACGAACAGTTCAACGGGATGCTGGTCGTGCAATTGTTCAACCGCCAGCCGGTCAGCCGCGAGGAGTACGGTGAGATCAGCCGCGCGATCTTCGACGCCGTGATCGGGCTGCGCAACGCCTACACCAACTACGCGCTGATCCTGCAAGGTCTGACGACGGTCGGGCTGGCGCTGCTGCTGTGGGGCGGCGGGCAGGGCGTGCTGGCGCAGTGGGCCACGTTGGGAATGCTTGTGGCGTCGATTGAGTACCTGCGCCGCAGCTTCGAGCCGATCTTGCAGCTCGCGGAACAGTTCTCACAGATTCAGACGGCCTTCAGCGCGGCCGAGCGCATCGCTCAACTGTTGGAGGAGCAGCCGACGATCACCGAGCCGACCCACCCCGTGCGCGTTGACGACTTCACGCCGACGGTGCGCTTTGAGGGTGTCACCTTCCGCTATGAGGATGACGAACAGCCGGTGATCCGCCAGATCGCGTTTGAGGTGGAGGCGGGGCAGCGCGTGGCCATCGTGGGCGCAACGGGCGCAGGCAAGACCTCGCTCGTCAAACTGCTGGCGCGCTACTTCGACGTGACAGAGGGGCGCATCCTCGTGAGCGGCGTCGATCTGCGCACGCTGAGCTTCGCCGATCTGCGCCGATTTGTGAGCGTCGTTCCACAGAACCCCTACATCTTCAACGGGACGATTGCGGACAACTTGCGCCTGTTCGACCCGTCCATCACCGAGGCGCAGATGCGCGCCGCTTGTGAGACGGCCTGCGCTCAGCCTTTTATCGACCGCCTGCCCGGCGGCTATGACTACCCACTGCTGCCGCAGGGGGCCAACCTGAGCGAGGGCCAGCGCCAACTGCTGGCGCTGGCGCGCGCCCTCATCCACAGCCCACAGAGCATCCTCGTGCTGGACGAAGCCACGAGCAGCATCGACACTGAGACAGAAGCCGACATCCAGCGCGGGCTGGCGCAGGCGCTGCACGGGCGTACCAGCATCATCATCGCGCATCGTCTCTCCACCATCCGCGACGCAGATCGGATCATCGTCATGCAGCACGGGCGCATCGTCGAGGACGGCACACATGAGATGCTGCTCGAGCGCGACGGCCTCTACGCTCAGCTCTACCATCGCCAATTTGCTGAGGTCTAGGCCGCGCAGGGCGCATTGCAGCCTACCAACTGCGGGGCGATTGTGGTCAAATAGCGAGCTTAGTCTGTTCTATTATGGTTATTCGCGCATGGCTGCACTCGCCGATCTATATCAGCTTGACCAGTTTATCGACGCCTTCGCGTTAGGGCACTACGCGCGGGTGCTGCACGGCGTTCAGCTTGCGACGCGCACGCCCGTTGCCTTCAAGGTGCTACGCCCAGAACATCTGCTGGCAGATGGGGAACTCAAGTGGGAGTATCGGGCGTTCAGCAACGAGGCGGAGATCATGCTGGCGTTGAAGGACAGCCCGCAGGTCACTCGCCTGTACGACTGCGGCTATATCTCAGACAAGCAGGAAGCGCCCAGCGGCGGCGAGATCGTCTCATTTGGGACGGACGTCGAGGCCTTTAACCGCTCGATGTACCATCACGCGGCGCAGGGCTGGCGGCCTTACCTCGCGCTGGAACTCATGCCGCGCCACAACAACCTGCTCTACCTGATGAAGCCCAACACGCCCGGCCAGCGCTGGCGGCTGCCCAGCGAGGAAGCCCTCGCGCTGGCGATCCAGTTCACGCAGGCGCTGGCGCTGGCGCACGCCCAGCAGATCATCTACCTTGACCACAAGCTGGAACACGTCTATTGGGACGGGGTGGCGCTCAAGCTGATCGACTTCAACAGCAGCAAGCAGCTCGGCAGCGCTGCCCGGGAGGCCGACTTCGCGCGGGACATTCACAACCTGTGCGTGGGCATCCTCTACCCGATCTTTACCGGCATGCCCGCCCACACCGCCAGCTTGCGCCCCCAGCCGGGCGGCTTGGACGTGGTGGAAGCGCGCTATGCTGACGTGAAAACGCTGGACTTCGGTGTGGAGCCGTCGCTCAGCGCGGCGGTGCAAGACCTGCTCCAGCGCGGCGCAGCGATGGCCTTCCCGAACACAGTTACGTTCATGGCGGAGCTTCAACGGGCGGCGGCGCTGCACGGGCGCGACTTCCCCAACTACAGCGCCAAGCCCGCCACCCGCCAAGCGCGCGACATCATGCGGCAGGGGCTGAAGGAACTGCGCGGTGGCACAGCCCAGTTGAAGGCCGCCCGTGACCACTTCCGTGATGCGCTGGCGCTCGACGATCTCACCCCCGATCTTGAGGACGAGCTGCGCCGCCTCGTCAAGCAGCTCAACGAGATGCTCAACGCCCGCGTGATCCCTTAAGCGCCTCAGTCGGCGCTGAACACGAGGCCGTCGTTGTTGGCGTCCACGCGCACGCGTTGCCCCTCATGGATGCGCCCCTCGAGCAGCGCCAGCGCCAGCGGGTCTTGCAGCTCGCGTTGGATGGCGCGTTTGAGCGGGCGCGCCCCGTAGACCGGGTCGTAGCCCGCCTCGCCCAAGTAGAGCTTGGCCGCGTTCGTCAGCTCTAGGGTGATCTTCTTGTCGGCCAGCAGGCGGTGCAGGCGTTTGAGCTGCACGTCTACGATCTGCATCAGGTGTTCTTTGCCGAGGCTGTGGAACACGATGATGTCGTCCAGCCGGTTGAGGAACTCGGGGCGGAACGTACCGTCGAGGGCGCGCATGACCGCCGCGCGCATCGTCTTTTGGTCGGTCACGCCCATCTGCTTGATGATGTCGCTGCCGACGTTGCTCGTCATGATGATGACGGTGTTCTTGAAGTCCACCGTGCGGCCTTGCCCGTCGGTCAGGCGGCCATCGTCGAACACCTGCAAGAAGACGTTGAACACCTCTGGGTGCGCCTTCTCGATCTCATCGAAGAGCACAACGCTGTAGGGGCGGCGGCGGACGGCCTCCGTCAGTTGGCCGCCTTCCTCATAGCCGACGTAGCCGGGTGGCGCGCCGATCAAGCGGGCGACGGCGTGCTTTTCCCCGTACTCGCTCATGTCGATGCGCACCATGGCGTTCTCGTCGTCGAACAAGAAATGCGCCAGCGAGCGCGCCATCTCGGTCTTGCCGACGCCGGTCGGCCCCAAGAACAAGAACGTGCCGATGGGGCGGTTAGGGTCTTGCAGGCCGGCGCGGCTGCGGCGGACAGCGGCGGCTACCGCGCGGATCGCGTCGTCTTGGCCGATCACGCGCTCATGCAGCCGTTCTTCCATGTGCAGCAGCTTCTCGACCTCACCCTCCAGCAGGCGGCTGACGGGGATGCCTGTCCACTTGCTGACGATGGCGGCGATCTCGTCGGCGTCGACTTCTTCGCGCAGCATCAAGCGACCCTCGGCGCGCATTTGTTCAATCTCGCGCTCGGCTTGTTCGAGCTTCTTCGTCAGCTCAGGGATCGTGCCGTAGCGCAGGCGGGCCGCGGTCTCAAGGTCGCTGCGGCGTTCGGCCTGTTCCAACTGCACGCGCGCTTCGTCGAGCTGCGCCTTGATGTCGCGCATTGCCTGAATGATGCCCTTCTCGTGCTGCCAGCGCGCGCTCAACACGTCGAGCTGTTCCTGCCAGTTGGCGATCTCGTTCTCCAGCTCAGCGAGGCGCTGTTTGCTGGCCTCGTCGCGCTCCTTCTTGAGCGCCTCGCGTTCGATCTCCAACTGCATGATGTGGCGCTGCACGTTGTCGATCTCAGCCGGGCGGCTGTCAATCTCCATCTTGAGATGAGCGGCAGCCTCGTCGATCAAGTCGATGGCCTTGTCTGGCAGTTTACGGTCGGGGATGTAACGGTGGCTGAGCGTGGCGGCGGCAATGACGGCACTGTCTTGGATGCGCACGCCGTGATGCACCTCGTAACGCTCCTTCAGGCCGCGCAGGATGCTGATCGTGTCCTCGACGCTCGGCTCATCAACGAACACCGTCTGGAAACGGCGCTCAAGGGCGGCGTCTTTTTCGATGTGTTTGCGATATTCGTCAAGGGTGGTCGCGCCGACCATCCGCAGTTCGCCGCGCGCCAGCATCGGCTTGAGCATGTTGCCCGCGTCCATCGCGCCCTCGGCTGCGCCTGCGCCAACTACGGTGTGCAGCTCGTCGATGAAGAGGATGATGCGCCCGTCGCTCTCGCTCACCTCTTTCAGCACGGCCTTAAGGCGCTCCTCAAATTCGCCGCGATACTTCGCGCCCGCCACCAGCGCGCCCATGTCCAGCGCAATGATCGTCTTGTCGCGCAGGCCTTCGGGCACGTCGCCGTTGACGATGCGCTGCGCCAGCCCTTCGACGATGGCGGTCTTGCCCACGCCGGCCTCGCCGATCAGCACCGGGTTGTTCTTGGTGCGGCGGCTGATGACGTGGATCACGCGGCGGATTTCCTCGTCGCGCCCGATGACGGGATCCAGCTTGCCCTGCCGCGCCAGCGCGGTCAGGTCGCGCCCGAACTTCTCAAGCGATTGATAGGTGCTCTCGGGGTTCTGCGTCGTGATGCGCTGGCTGCCGCGGATGCTCGTCAGTGCTTTGAGGATGGCCTCTTGGGTGATGCGCTGGCGTTTGAGGATCTCGGCGGTGCTGCTCTCGTCCACCAACGCCATGAGGATGTGCTCGGCGCTGGTGTATTCGTCTTTCATGCGGGCGGCCTGCTTCTCGGCGTTGTTGAGCGCTTGCAGCGTCCCGCGGCTGAGCGAGGGCTGCACGTTCGTGCCGTGCACCTGCGGCATGGCCACTAGCTTGCGCTCGGCTTCGTTGATCATCGCGTTGAGCGGTGCGCCGATCTTGTGGATGATTTCTGGCACGACGCCCTCTTGCTGCGTGAGCAAGCTGTAGAGGATGTGAATCGGCTCAATCGCGTTGTGGTTGTACTCCAACGCGAGGTTCTGGCTGTTGACGAGCGCTTCCTGGGCTTTGGTGGTGAAACGGTTTAAATCCATGTGACAGTGTCCTTTCCGGCCTGTAAGAAATCGGCAGGTGGGTCGGCCCGCTGCCGTCACCTCGATTGAACACCGTCAGTATCTGAACTGTGTAGGAAAGTTACAAGAGTTTTACAAACAGCGTGGGGACAGGGCAGGCCCTGTCCGTTTTCCCCACGCGCGGACGCGGTTACCCCTTCACGCCGGTGATGACGATGCCCTGCGCTGCGCGAAGAAGAACAGCAGGATCGGCGGGATGATCGTCACCACGCTGGCGGCCATCACAAGGTGCGTGTTGACGTGGTGTTGCCCGGAATTGTGCTCATGGCTGAACGGCAGAGGCAGGACGTGCGCCCGCTGCGCGCCGCGCCAGAGGCCTGTCACCAGTGCCTAGATCGCATCCCGCCGCAGGTCGTTGAGCAGACGCTGGCCGAGCTGCCTGCTTACTGCGCCCGGCATGACCTGCCGTTCGGGATTGCTCATACGCTGTGGGCACTAGCCGCCGATGCGATACACCGCGTCAACGTTGAAGCGCTGCTTGAAATCCTCTACGAGCGAAGGCCGCACCACCACACAGGCCAGCCGATACGCGCGCCGCTTCAACACGTCAAAGGCCGATTGAAACCCGGCGTTGTATTTTAGCTCCAGCGGCCCCAACTCGTCGACAATCAGCAGGTCGCATGGGGGAACCGCCGCCAGGACGGCGTTCCCCCAGCGCAGCGCCTCGTCGTCGAACTGCCACTGCGGGGTGAGTGATGTGGGGTCGGGTTCGGGGCGGCGGGTTGCGAGGCGGCGCGGTTGACCCGTGCTGAGGTCGTGCAGGTCAATGGCAATCCGCACATCGTCCACGTAGATGCCCAGCGAGAGCAGCCCGCAGACGAGACCGCCGCTGGCCGTCACATGCCGCACCAACGCCGCGCAGTAGCTCGTCTTGCCTACGCCGCTGTCACCGCTGATGACGACGATCTGCGAACGCTGATCGAGCTGCCTCCAAAGGCCTTCTGGGGTAGGCGGGTGGATCATCGCTGCCTCGGCAAGATGGCGCGGGCAACGCTGCCGCTCTGATCGTAGATCACTTCCGTGTCTAGCTCATAGGCTGCGCTGAGCAGGGGTTCCGTCAGGACATGGGCCGGCTGGCCATGGGCCAACACACGCCCCTCTTGCAGCAGCAGCACGTTGTGGGCGTAGACCAGCGCGTTGTTGGGCACGTGTGAGGCGATCACAAAGGAAAGCCCCTGCTCGGCAAGTTGGGCGACGATGTTCATCACGCGCTGCTGGTTGTTCAGGTCAAGGTGGGAATCGGGTTCGTCCATCAGCAAAACGCGGCACTGCTGCGCCAGCCCGCGCGCGATCATGACGAGCTGCTGCTGTCCACCGCTGAGCTGGCTGAAGGGCGCATCGGCCAGCGCCAACATTCCGACTGAATTCAACGCATCCTCGGCGATGTCGAAGTCCGGCTGGCGCGGCACGCCAAACAGCCCCAAGTGCGGCGCGCGCCCCATGAGTACGATCTGGCGCACGGTGTAGGCAAACGGGACTGCATAGGCCTGTGGGACGAGGCCCACGCGCTTGGCGCGTTCAGCTGCGGACAGGCTGAAGAGCGGCTGCCCACCCACTTTGACCGTGCCTGCCTGTGGACGCAGCACCCCGCTAAGGCAGCGCATGAGCGTTGATTTGCCGCTGCCGTTGCGCCCCAGCAGGTAGACTATCTCACCTGTTTCAACTTCGAGCGATACCTCATGCAGCACTGCCTGCCTGTTATGGTAGGAATGGGTGAGGCGATCAGCGTGCAGAAGGGGTTGTGTCATTGACTATGGCTTATATGTGGCGCGAAGCCTGTTGAGGCTTGACGCTGCGTAGGTCAAATTAACTATAAGCATACTACAAAACACGGCACGTGGACACGACAGTTCGCGTCCACACGCCACCCCCCTCACCTGCTGATGACGCCTGCAGGGGCTGAGGCGGATTTAGTTGTCGGCTAACCGCTGCTCGAGGATCAAGATGCGGGCGTTGACCAACGGAGAGCGTTCCGTGGCAACTTCAAGATATTGGCGGTAGGCGTCCAGCGCGGCTTGATCGCGGCCTGCGGTGTAGTGGATGTCGCCGATGCGCAGCAGGGCCGCCGCGCTCTCAGGGTTGAGGGTAAGAGCCTGTTCAGCATCGGTGAGGGCGCTGGCGAGGTCGGCGTTGCGTTCGTGGATGCGGCTGCGCTCCAGCAGCAGGGTATCGTCTGCGGGCGCAAGGGCCACTGCGCGGCTGATGTCGGCCAGCGCGCCGTCGAAATCGTTGAGGAACAGCATCAATTCGCTGCGCCACCGCAGCCATTCGACGTTCGTCGGCTCAAGGAACAGCGCCACGGACAGATCAGCGAGGCCTTGGCCGATGCGATTGGCGAATAAGTTGGCGCGGCTGCGCACCGCGTAGGCCGCCGCGAACGACGCATCTTGAGCGATCACAAAATCTGCATCGGCGATGGCTTGCGCCGTGTTGCGCTCCAGCATGATGCCGACGGGTTCAAGGCAAGCGTTGGCGCGGTCGAGGTAGGCGCTCAGCGGGTCTTGCGCGGTGAGCGCTGTATCACAGGCTACAGGCTGGCTCTGCGCAATGGCGCTAAATGATATTGCCGTCAGCACAGCTGCGCCGACGAAAAACAGGCGAAACACTTGGAACTTAAGCATGAATCGATCCTCTCAAGAGGTGTGTGGTTTGCTATTCGACAACAAGTTGAACTGGATGATGCGCCTGCAATGAAGCGCAGAAGGATTCATCAGATGGAGCACGATTTGGCGTGACGCCGCAGGCAGTGCAGGCACACATAGCGTACTCACCACCCGCAAAGTTGTAGATTGACAGCACTGCTTGACGCCGATCAAGCGGCTGATGGAGACATCTCCAAGCATCGCAGGGTAGCACTTCGTATCTTACGAACACCCCCCCGAAAAAAATTGAACCGGGCGGGTCGCACTCTTGTGCCCATCCCTGTGTCGCAGGTATCAACACAGCAAAGACTATTAACACCCCCCCCACAAACGTTTAATGCTCATTGCTCGTTCTCCTTGATTGTTTGACTATTCGAGCGCTTGTTCAATTTATATCATATGATATTTCACAGTTAGGGTAAATTAAGGTCTAATGAAAAATAAAACTTAATATTTTTAAGAAAATTAGCTGTGCAAAGCGTTGACTCGTCCCAGCGCCCGCAGTTGAGGTCGTTTGAAAATCAGATACGGGGTAAAAGTGGGGGGCGTGCCATCCCCCCACAGACGCGGCTCAACAGGCCTCATCCGCTTCCCAATAGAAGTCTTTATGAGTAGAACCCAAGCCGGGCTTGCGATAGCGGCGTTTTTTTCCCAATATGCGGTAATGATGACACTTCAGTCTTTGCTGGCTACAACGCGGATTCCATAGTAACGATGCGCCTCGTGGTGGCTCGGCAGGCCGACCAAGTGCGCGCTGGTGAGGGCATAGTGAACGGCATTGCGCTTGCGGCACGCCTTGCCGTGCTTCAGGATGTAGTCTACAGCAGCTTGTGGAATGCTGCGCTGCTTTTGGCGATGTTCGGCATGGTTGGCGATAATCATGGGTCACCCTCCCTTCCTGTTTATCGTAAAAAAAGAACATACCCCTCTTACTGTTTTGTGTGATGTAAATTCTTATAAAAATCGACGACATCCCCGCAAGAAAGGGGGAATTTCGTCAGCGTTGGGCAATCGTGCAGCGTCAATTGGCGCTTTCGTGCTATGATGATGAGTAGTTTGTAA
>DAOUBS010000019.1:0-10707 GCA_034432435.1 Anaerolineae bacterium | reverse complement strand
GCGCGTTCCATTTGCTAGCTCGTCTCGAAGATCCTGCATCTGCTGTGGCGACCACCCCAAGATCAACTTGAAGAAAAGCGGCATGGCATGGTCAGGGATGCTCATGATCTTGCCGAACATGTCCCACGGCTCGCTCAACAACGGGATGTGATTGCCCGTGCTCTTGCTCATCTTCATGCTGCCGTCTGTGCCTGGCAGGCTTTCCCCCATGATGATGGCAATCTGGGGCTTCTGGCCAAGCGCCTGCTGCAACTTGCGCCCTGCCACGAGGATGTTAAACAACTGATCCTGCCCGCCCACCTGCACATCGGCCTCTTGCGCCACTGCGTCGTAGGCCTGCATCAGCGCGTAGAAGAACTCGTGCAGATAAATTGGCTGACCAGCCTCTAACCGCTTCGCAAAGTTCTCGCGCACTAGAAACTGCTGCACTGTAAAATGGCTCGCTAGACGGATGATGTCGGCGAAGTCCAGCGGGGCTAACCACTCATCGTTGCGACGCACACGCGTCTTTTCAGGGTCGAGAATTTTGAAGGCCTGCTCTGCGTAGGTCTGAGCATTCTCTTCCACCCGTTGGAGTGTTAGCTGGTCACGTGCGCTGTCCTTGTCGCTGGGGTCGCCAATCGTGCTGGTGAACGTCCCAATCAAGAAGGTGACGTCATGGCCAAAGTCTTGAAATTGGCGCAGCTTGCGCATCGTGATCGTGTGGCCGAGGTGCAAGTCAGCCGTGCGCGGGTCATAGCCGCAGTACACACGCAGCGCCCGTCCCTCTCTCTCAGCCTCGATCAAGCGTTCACGCAGCTCTTTGCGCATCTCCTCGCGGATTTGTGGGTCGCCGTATTCAGCGCCGCTCATTAACACTTCGACTTGTTCTTCAATAGTCGCCATGTAGTTGAATTCCAGTGTAAAAACGTCCCAAAACTTCGCGTGAAGTATAGCACACGGACGCGCCCTTGTTCACCCGTTGTGCACGTCGCTATAATTTTTGAGGCAATCTTCATTAAACTTCCAGCTCAGCTTACAGCACGAAGGAATCCTCACCAATGAAATCAATGACCAGCGCTGAAGTGCGGCAGATGTTTCTTCAGTATTTCATCAACAATGGCCACAAACATGTTGCCTCTAGCTCGCTGGTTCCTGCCAACGACCCTACCCTGCTGTTCGCCAACAGCGGCATGGTGCAGTTTAAAGATGTATTCCTCGGCACGGACATTCGAGACTACAAGCGCGCCACCACTGCGCAGAAGTCGATGCGCGTGAGCGGCAAACACAACGACTTGGAGAACGTCGGCCCCTCGCCCCGTCATCACACTTTTTTCGAGATGATGGGCAACTTCAGCTTCGGCGACTACTTCAAGCGCGAGGCCATCCGCTACGCATGGGAACTGATTACGGATGGGTTCGGCATGCCGAAGGATCGCCTGGCCGTCACCGTTTTTGAGCGCGATGAGGAAGCCTACCGTATCTGGACAGAAGACATCGGCCTGCCACCGACGCGCGTCGCACGCATGGGGGCGAAGACGAACTTCTGGCAAATGGCCGAAACTGGCCCATGCGGCCCGTGCAGTGAGATCTTCTGGGACAATCACCCCGAACTAGGCGAAGATACCATCGTTGCATCCTTGCAAAACGACGAGGATCGCCTTCTAGAGTTCTGGAACCTTGTGTTCATGCAGTTCAACCGCCGCGCCGCCGACCCGACGAACAGCGGCGCGTTCGACGAACCGCTGCCCAACCCCTGCGTGGATACGGGCATGGGGCTGGAGCGCATGGTGATGATCCTTCAGGGCAAAGATAACAATTATGCTACTGACCTGTTCATGCCGATCATCCGTGCGACGCAAGCCCTCACCGGCCAAAGTGACCCCGAAGTTGAGGCCAACTATGTTCCCTATCGTGTAATCGCCGATCACATTCGGGCGGCGGTCTTCCTCATCGCAGACGGGGTCTACCCGGGGGCAAAAGGGCGTGAAGCCGTCTGCCGCTTGGTGCTGCGTCGCGCGGCGCGTTTTGGCCGCAAACTCGGCTTCAACGAGCCTTTCTTGTACCTCGTTGCTCAGTCCGTGATTGACGTGATGGGCCATCACTACACCGAACTTGTCGAAAAAGCCGACCTCATCCGCAGCGTCATCTTGACTGAAGAACGCCGCTTCCTGATGACTCTGGAGGTGGGCTTGACTGCGCTGGATGAGATGCTCAGCCGCCTGCCCGCCAACGGAACCTTGAGCGGCACAGATGCGTTTTTCCTCAAGGCGACGCTCGGCCTGCCGATGCAGGTCACCAAAGACATTGCAGAAGAACGCGGCTACTACGTTGACGAAGCCGGCTTCGCCCAAGCCGAAGCCCAGCACTCGCTCATCAGCGGTGGCGGGCAGGCGATGGGCGCGATCGAAAACGTGGAAGCCTACACCGCGCTGCTCAACCAGCTTAAGCAGCATGGCTTGCTGCCCGATGAAGGCGTAGCGTACACGCCCTACGACCCGTCGCCCGTGCATACTGACCTACTCGCCATCATCGTTGATGGTCAACAAGTCCAGAGCGCTATCGTTGGCGAGCGCGTCGAAGTGGTGCTGAAGGCGACCAACTTCTACGTTGAATCAGGCGGCCAAGTGAGCGACACCGGCCTGCTGCGCGGCGAGAACTTCACGATCCAAGTCGAAACGATGAAACGCCCCGTGACTGGCTTGATCGTCCACATGGGCGAAGTCGTCGAAGGCCAGCCACAAGCGGGCGCGCACGTCACCGCGGAGCTAGACCTCGAACGCCGTGCTGACATCACGCGCAACCACACAGCGACGCACCTGCTCCACGCGGCGCTGCGCAATCAACTGGGAACGGGCGTCGAACAGCGCGGTTCGCTGGTCGCGCCGGATCGCCTGCGTTTCGACTTCTCCTATGACCGTAAAGTCAACCCTGAAACGCTGCGCAGCATCGAGCGCGAAGTGAACGACATCATCTTGAAGAACTACCGCGTTACCACAGCCATCAAGCCGCTGGAGGAGGCACGCCGTGAGGGGGCGATGGCGCTCTTTGGCGAGAAATACGCGGACGTCGTCCGCACGGTTGCCATCAGTAATGGCAGTGGGCGCTACAGCTATGAGCTGTGCGGTGGCGTTCACGTGCCCGAAACGGCTGAAATCGGCGTGTTCATCCTGACTAGCGAGTCGAGCGTCAGCGCAGGCATTCGCCGCGTTGAGGCGCTCACTGGCCGTGAGGCCGTCAAGTACATCCAGCAGCAGCAGGAACAGATGCAGCAGCTCGCCGCGCTGCTAGGCGGCAGCGCCCACCCACAGAAAATCCTCGCCTTGCAAGACGAACTAAGCGCCACTCGCAAACAAGTGAGCACCCTGCAATCACGTCTTGCTCGCTTGCAGTTTGAACAGCTTATCGAGCGAGTTGAAGTTCTGAAAGGTCGCCAGACCCTCATCGCCCAAGTCACCGACGTGAACACGGACACGATGCGTGAGATGGCCGACTGGTTCCGCAACCGCATCAAAGAGCGCGGAGCGCTCGTGCTGGCAGCCGAGGTGAACGGCGCGCCGTCCATCCTCGTGGCGCTAACTGACGATCTCACCAAAGACGGCCTCAAAGCAGGCGATTTGATTAAGCCCATCGCGGCGGTCGTGGGTGGCAGCGGCGGCGGTCGCCCGAATCTAGCCGTCGCTGGCGGCAAAGACGTATCTGCACTGCCTGCCGCGCTCCAGAAGGCTCATGAGTTGCTGCGCAGCTAGGAAATGACGGATCGGCCAGAGTACATCCAGCTAGAGCCAAACGACGACATCGCACATCTGAGAGATCGTCTGTCGTTCATCCGTGGGCGGAAAGTGCTGCTCGTCTGGCCTGAGCATGGCACAGCCCTCACGCGCAGGCTGGACATCGTACTCGTCCAGCGCGAGGCTCGTCGGCGCAACTTACAGCTAGCGTTCGTGACTCACGACAAAGACGTGATCAACCACGCCCGCGATCTCGGCATCAGCACCTTTGAGACGATCGGCGCAGCCGAAGGCGCACGCTGGCGGCGCATGCGACCCAAGATCTTTACGCAGCGCCATCATCGGCCAGACACAGAACCGACCCATGACGAACTGATTGAAGTGGCCAGCCGCGTTCGCCGCTCAGAGCGACAACTGCCCCCGCTGCTCAACGTGTTGGTGCGCCTCGTCGTCGTAGTTGTGTTGTGCGTCGTTGTCGGTGGAACAGTCTACGCGGTAGTCCCAAGTGCGACGGTGACTTTGATCCTTCCAAGCGAGCGCATCGAAACGTTCGAGACGATCACTGCGTCCCCCTCACAAGGTGATGTTGACGTCGAGGCTGGCCGCATTCCTGCCACCAAGTTGCGGGTAGAAGTCCAAACCACAGGCACAATTCCCACCAGCGGCGCATCAGCTCTCAGCGATACGCCGGCCATCGGCGTTGTGACCTTCACAAATCAGACTCTCAGCCCAATTGTCATTCGCGCTGGCACACAGGTTGCCACAACGGGGTTTGACCCTGTGATCTTCCGCACCATCAACGAAGTCAATTTGCGCGGCGGCGTCGGCCAGCGCCAAGACGCAGCAGTTGAAGCCATCCCTGAAAGCGCCGGCGAACGGAGCAATGTGCCCGCAGGCGCAATCAGCATCGTGCAGGGTGAACTCGCGTCGGCTGTGACCGTCACAAACGAATCTGCCACCACCGGCGGCGAAAACCGCCAATTCACAACCGTCACACAAGCCGACCGCGAGCGCCTGTTAACGCTGGTGCGCGTCCAGCTTCAAAGCAGCGCCTTTGAAGAGATGCGCCAAGCTCTCGGTGAGTCGCAGGTTATCGTGATTGAAACCATCCGCATCGTTGAAGAGCGCAGTGATTGGACGCGCTACAGCCACAACGTCGGGGACGTCACACCCAGCTTATCGCTGGACATGCGCGCAGTCGTTGAGGCAGTCATGATCGATGACCGTTTTACTCGGCAGGTGATGTTCGCGCGGCTCTCCGCTCGCAAACCCGCTGGGAAAATTCTGCTAGCAGACACCTTCACCTATGAGCGCGGCGCAGTTATCAGCGTAGACGATGATGAAGTGGTGTTTGAGGCAAGCGCTCAGATGACGGTCAACGCCACCATCGATACCACTCAACTAGCAGAAAGACTAGCAGGCAAACCCGTGGATGAAGCGCGCGCGCTCATCATGACATCCGTGCCCATTACTCCCAACACGCCCCCCACTTTTGCGCTCAGCCCAGAGAGCTTAACTCACCTCCCCTTGCTGCCCATACGGATCACTGTTGTAATGGTGCACCAATGAGAGGGCGCTTGCTCGGGATTGATCACGGCCTCGCGCGCATTGGCCTAGCAGTCAGTGACCCTAGCGGTCTCGTCGCTCGTGAGCTGGCCATCCTTCGACGCACAACCCGTCAAGCAGATTTTGCGTACATTAATCAAACAGCGGCCAAAGAGGGCGTTGTGGGTATCGTGGTCGGCGTGCCTTCAAGTGAGCCAGCCGCGGGCGTCCACGCCTACGCAGACACAGTTCGGCTTTGGGTTAAGCGGCTGCGACAGACGACCCCGCTGCCCATCGTCGAATGGGACGAAACGCTGACCAGCCAAGACGCACAAGCGCTTGCGCGCGCCCTCAAACGCCCTGCACGAGCGCCCATCGATGACCTTGCAGCGCGCGTGATGCTGCAAAGCTTTCTCGACGCAGTGCGCGACGGCCTCGCTTTGTGGCCTACCCCAGATCAGGAGAAATAAATCACATGCTGCGTTTCGTTCAACTCGCGCTGCTCATCGGTGGCCTTCTCGTCGCGTGTGGGCTTGTCGCTTTTGGGGCAGTGTTCGTCCTCGCTGGTGGCAACCTAAGCGGCGGCCCACAAACAGTGCTATTGCGCATTCAACTCGCAGCGCGTCAAGACGAGCTGACCACGCCAGCCAGCGCCAACGCCGCCCTCGTGCGCTTCACCATTGCCCCCGGCGAGACGCCGCTCACCATCGCACGGCGGCTTGAGCAGTTCGGCCTGATCCGCGACGTCGATCTGTTCGTTAGCTATCTACGGGTGGAAGGCCTCGACACGCGCATCCAAGCAACGACTTACTTCCTGAACGCCTCGCAAACCATCCCACAGATTGCTGCCACGATCATCGACAGCCGCAACAGCAGCATCACCTTTCGCGTGGCTGAGGGATGGCGGTTGGAGGAAATCGCCGAGGCAATCAACGCTGACCCACGCTTTGCGTTCACCGGTGATGAGTTTCTCGCTGTCACGCGCGACGCCGCGCTGCTGCGCGCTGATTTGAGGCAGCAGCTTCAACTACCTGATGGGGTCTCTTTGGAGGGGTTCATGGCCCCCAACACCTACAGCCTCCCTCCCGACATCACCGCCGCCGAACTTCGTGATACGTTCGTGGAGGCGTTCCTCAACCAGCTTCAACCTGCCGATATAGCCGCGATCAGCGCCAAAGGAATGACGCTGCGTGACATCGTGACGCTGGCTAGCATCGTCGAGCGTGAATCCGTCTGGGCGGATGAAAACGCGCGCATTGCCAGCGTCTACCTCAATCGGCTCGCCATCGGAATGCCACTCCAGGCCGACCCCACCGTACAGTACGGCCTCAACGGCAGCCGCGGGTCTTGGTGGCCGCAGATCACGCAAGCGGATTATCAAAATGTCATCTCCCCTTACAACACCTATCGCATCAATGGGCTGCCCCCCGGCCCCATCGCCAACCCGTCGCGCAGCGCGCTTCTCGCCACGATCTACCCAGAGACAACCCCCTATTACTACTTCCGCGCGCGCTGCGATGGTTCTATGTATCATAACTTCGCTGAGACCTATGCCCAGCATCTGGCGAACGGCTGCTAGCCTGCTGCTAGCCGCAGTGTTGGGAGGGTGCAGTCTCGCGCCCTCTGCGCTGGTGCTGCGTGTTGCGCTGCTCGCCCCGTTTGAAGGGGAGTACCGGCACATCGGCTACAACGCCCTGTATGCGGCACAACTTGCGCTGGAAAGGAACCCACTCTATGAGCTGTTGGCAGTTGACGACGGCGGAACGCTCACACAAGCTGTTCAGCGCGCAGCCGCCTTGCAGCGCGATCCTGACGTAGTCGGGGTTGTTGTCCTCGGGCCTTTCAGCACTCATCCACAAGTCCAAGCCGCGCTTGACGGTACGCGCGTCGTCATCGCCGGTGGCTGGAGCGCTTCCCCAGCCGTCCCTCACAGCGTCCAGCTAGCTCCTTCGAGCTTACAACAGGTTCAAACATCCAACGACTTGACAGATGAACGCGCAGATCATCCTCAAAGTGCGCTTGGTGTGCAGTTTCTCAGCATGGGCGTTTTGCCAGATGCCGACTATGCAGCGCGCTACACAGCGCTCAGTCCGTTTGCCCCCAGCCCAAACACATATGCAACCCTCGTCACAGATGCCTTTAGTTTGCTCATGGCCGCCCACCAATCAGGCCTTGACTTGCGCAGCACGACCCTACAAGGTATCAACGGCCTGATCGCATTTGACGCTCAAGGATTTTGGATCAACGCGCCCGTTTACCTGTACGAGATCACTGCGGCTGGCTATCAGGCGAGTCGGCTTCAGTGAGCGCTCGGTTGTCTATCTGGTCGTAGAAGAGCGGCAGAGCCACCATCGGCTCGTGGCTGAATTTGATCGCTGCGCGCAGGTCAGCTAGGGCGCTGATGGCCTGTGACTCAGTGCGGGCGTAAACGCGCGCCAAACACGCCCCAGGCTCCACCCAATCCCCCACCTTCACCATGACCTCTACCCCAACGCCCAGATCGACCGCGTCCCCTTTCTTGAGCCGCCCCGCGCCAAGGTTGAGCGCGCCTCTAGCCACTTGCAACGCATTCACCGTTTGAACGTATGCCCCTTGCTTTTCCACAAAAGACAACTCAACTACAACTGGCGCCAACTTTAAACGGCTAGGATCATCCACTACACGAACGTCACCGCCTTGTGCCTGCACCATCTCACGGAACTTGGCCAGCGCGCGCCCACTCGAGAGCGCGTCCTCAAGCTGCTGCCGTGTGGCGGCTTCATCCGTAAACGCTTCACCGCGGCCTGCCAGTTTCAACATCAGCCTGGCAATGTGCAAGCAGTGCTCGCGCAAATCAGATGGACCACCCCCTGACAAACACGCGATCGCCTCGCGCACTTCGAGCGCATTCCCCACCGCGTGCCCCAACGGCTGGTTCATATCCGACAAAACAGCGATCACATCCCGCCCTGCGTCGCGTCCAATGCGCGCCATCGTCTCGGCCAGCCGGCGCGCATCTGCCAGCGTCGACATGAAAGCCCCTTGCCCAACCTTGACATCAAGTACCATGCCGCGCGCCCCAGAGGCCAACTTCTTGCTCATGATGCTGCTAGCGATGAGCGGAATGCTCGGCACAGTGCCGGTCACATCGCGCAGCGCGTACAACTTGCCGTCAGCCGGCGCCAGATCCGCCGTTTGGCCACATAGGACCACGCCAACTTGTTGAGCATTCTTCCGAAATTCATCCTCACTCAACGACACCCGAAAGCCCGGGATGCTCTCTAATTTGTCGAGCGTCCCCCCGCTGAACCCCAGCCCGCGCCCGCTCATCTTAGCCACGCGCACACCCAGCGCCGCGACCAGCGGCAGCACGATCAGCGTTGTCTTGTCCCCCACCCCGCCCGATGAATGCTTATCCACGGCGTAATCGGTGATCGAGGACAAGTCCATCTGATGGCCGCTTTCAGCCATCGCCAGCGTCAGCGTACTGGTTTCCCGTGCATTCATACCGCGAAAGTAGATGGCCATGAGCAGCGCCGCCACTTGGTAATCTGGCAGCGCCTCTTTGGTCAGCTCTGCGATGAACCACCGAATTTCCTCATCGCTGAGCGCTTGGCCGTCCCGCTTTTTCTCAATCAGATTGACCATCTGCATCATTGTTTGCCTTTTGTTCTTGTGGCCACCTGAATTGTACATCTAACTGAACACGAGGAGAAAAACCGATTATTGCGAATAAAGACACGTTTTCTTTACAATTATGCTGTTGAATTTAAGAAGCATCATTTCGTGTTGCCGTTGCTCAGTGATCCACCGCTGAAGCTGATTTCCAGAGGAGCCTTCTTTCATGGCTAAAACCAAATCCAAGCGCGCAGCGCAGAACAATAACTTGGTCATTGGCATTGTCATTGCGGCCATTGCTGCGGCAATTTTGCTGATTGGCATCAACTTTCTTGGCGTCGGTTCTAGCAGTGTCACCATCGACTACGCCAACATCCCTGTTACTCGCATGGAAGACGACGCATTTGTCCTCGGCAACCCTGAGGCTCAACTGTCGCTCGTCGTCTTTGAGGACTATAACTGTGGCCACTGCCAACGTTACGAATCTACGATCAAGCAGTTCCTCAAAGAGTACGTTGAACCTGGCTTGATGAAGTTCGAATACCGCAACTTACGGACGGCCAGCCCATCGGATACCATCTTCCGTATCGTCCAATGTGCTGGCGAGCAGCAGCCGCAGCGCTTCTTTGAGTTTCGTGAGGAGATGTTCAACCTCGTGACCCGCAGCGGCTGGCGCGACAACACCTCCCCCCGCCAATTTGCTGAGCGTATCGGCGCTGATTACAATCAAATCCTGGAGTGTGCCAGCCGCGCCAACCAAATCGTAGCGGATACAGCACTGGCGCAAGATCTAGGCGTTACAGGGACGCCCTTCGTCTTGCTCCGTAATGCCAGCGGTGACGTCACGCCCGTGCCCGGCCAAGCCCCTAGCTTCCGAGATTTACAAGCGTTCCTCAATTCACAGCTTGGCCGTTAACCACCACAACACCCGTCAGAGAGCGTTCCCTCACCCCCATGAGGCCGCTCTCTCAACCTATTTGAGGGAACGATGCTGCCGACATTTTATGAACCACAGCGAGTAGGCCATCTCTACGCCCCGCGCGTGCTGGAGGCCACTCTCGCCGGCAGGCAGGCGAAACTCACCCCTGCCGCGCAAGATCAAAAACGTATCGCCCTGCTGCTGATCGACGCTCAAGTTGATTTTATCCACCCTGACGGCGCGCTAAGCGTACCCGGAGCCGTGCAGGACACTCAGCGCACCATCGAGTGGATCTTCCGACACGTTGATCAGATCACAACCATCGCCGCCTCGTTGGACAGCCACTTGCCCATCCAGATTTTTTCGCCCGCGTGGTGGATCAACCGCAGCGGTGAGCACCCCATGCCGTTTACCGTCATCACCTATGAGGAGGTTGCCAGCGGCGCGTGGACAGCGCTCTACGAGCCGGATTGGTCGCGTGAGTATACACGACAGCTGGAGGAACAAGCGCGCAAGCAGCTCATGATCTGGCCGTATCATACCCTCATCGGAACGCCCGGTCACGCCATCACGCCTGCGCTGTACGAGGCCATCGCCTATCACGCCTCGGCGCGCAGCACACAGCCGATCTTCCTACACAAGGGCAGCGAGCCGCGCACCGAGCACTACTCGATCTTGGAGCCAGAGGTCAAGCTGCCAGATCAGCCTCACGCCTTCAATCACGAGTTCCTCAACACGCTGGCCACCCATGACCTGATCTACATTGCCGGCCAAGCCAAAAGCCACTGCGTACTGGAGACAATCAACAGCATCATGCACGCAGGCAACAGTGACTTGATCCGCAAGCTGCGTGTCTTGACCGATGCGATGTCGTCCGTGGCGCATCCTGAGATCGACTTTGACAGGCTGGCTGATGACCGACTCACGGCGTGCAGC
>DAOUBS010000018.1:0-35712 GCA_034432435.1 Anaerolineae bacterium | reverse complement strand
CCGTCACTGCATACCAGCGTGGGCACGGGCAGACCGCGCCGCTGCATGTCGCGGATGAACTCGCGCCAGGCTGAGCTACTTTCCTTGTTGCCCAGGGCCAGATGCAGCAGGACCTTACGCCCATCACGGCAGATCCCCCAGGCACACAGCAGCGCTTCTTTGATGTTGCCCTGTCGCCGCAGGCTCTCGTAAACCGCATCCAGAAACAAGTATTCCACCTCAAAATCACTCAAATCGCGCTGGCAGAACTGCTGGTAGTCCTCCCACAGGCTCTCCGTGATCTCGCTCACCGCCGTGCGGCTGAGCAGCAACTCGCCCGTGTACGGGTCGCGCAACGCATCTTCCACATCCCGCCTGGATAAGCCCCGGCTGTACATCTGCATTACCAGATACTCCAGCACCTCGCTGTTGCCCCGCAGAAACTCCAGCAGCTTCGACCGGTACGCCTCGGCGCTCCCACGCACCTGCGGCACCGCCAACGGGATTTCGCCCTCGGCGCTGCGGATGCGTCCCGGTTTGTATCCATTGCGATAGCCATTCACCTCTGGTTGCCGCTCGTAACGATCACGGCCCAGGTAGTCGGTCACTTCCTGCTCGATTGCCTGCTGGACCATGTTCTGGACCGCCAGGCGGATGAACTGGCTCAAGGGCTGTTCGCTGCTGTGGATCCCCTGCTGCAAAAACTCGCTCATCGCTTGCTCAATCCGCTCACTCGGTGCTATTCTCTGGCTCATGGCGTGTCGCTTTCCTTCTTTGATTCGTCTCTCAGAATGTTAGCGCACGCCTACCCTTTTTACAGAAGTTTACGGACATCACCCTTCTCCATCTGTGTAGTGTACTCCGGAGACACTTCTGCAATCTATTTTATCGGGGGTAGACCACATGAGTTTTGCGCGTTGAGGAAACGTAATACAGTGGATATAATCGAAGATATTCAGACCATTGCGATGTTCGAGTTGGCTACAGGTCTCCCAGCACCTCAACACCAGCCGCGCGCTGGTGTTTTTTTGTTTACTCTGCTCGCACTCATGACAAATGTCATCGATTTTGCCGATTTCTCATGATAGGTGCCACATACGCCGCGCTGTCCACACCCGTTACACTGAAATGAAATCAACATCGGCAGTGAACTTAGGGATGTCTACAAGATGAGCTATCCGAAAATCATCCAAGGTGGAATGGGCGTCGCCATCTCCACATGGCAGTTAGCGCAGGTCGTCTCGCGTCGGGGGCAGTTGGGCGTCGTCTCAGGGACAGGCATCGCCATCGTGATGATCGCCCGCCTGATGGACGGTGACCCGGGCGGGCACGTGCGCCGCGCACTGGCGCACTTCCCTGTCCCCCAAGTCGCTGAACGCATCCTCCGCGCTTACTTCATCGAGGGTGGCAAACCGACAGGCACAGGCTACAAGCGCCCACCCATGTGGACGCTCCACCCCTTCGCCGAACTAGAAGAGATCACCGTGGCGGCCAACTTTGTCGAGGTCTGGCTGGCAAAGGAAGGCCATGACAACCCCGTCGGCATCAACTTGCTCGAAAAAGTCCAGATGCCGACGATGGCCTCGCTCTACGGCGCGATGCTGGCCGGCGTCGATTACGTCATCATGGGCGCAGGCATCCCGATTCAAATCCCCGGCATCCTCGACCGGCTGACGACCCATCAACCCGTGAGCTATCACCTCGACGTCGTCGGCCACTCTGGCGAAGACCTTCACTTGCACTTTGACCCGCAGGCACGCTTCCCCGGCCTCGCTGAGGCGGTCGGAACCCTCAAACGGCCCCGCTTCTTGCCAATCATCTCGTCGGTGATCTTGGCGCAGGCGCTGCTCAAGCGCTCTACCGGTGAGATCAACGGCTTTGTGATCGAACTGCCGACCGCTGGCGGCCACAACGCCCCGCCACGCGGCCAATACCCACTCAACGAGCGCGGCGAGCCGATCTACGGCGAGAAAGACGCCATCGACCTGAAGAAGATCGCCGCGTTCGGCCTGCCCTTCTGGCTGGCTGGTGGCTACGGCCACCCGCAGAGGCTGCGCCAAGCGCTTGAGGCTGGCGCGCAGGGCGTGCAGGTCGGGACGGCCTTCGCCTTCTGTGAAGAGTCTGGCATGGCCAAAGCCATCCGCGAGCAGGTGATCCAACAGGTGCGTGAAGAGCGTGTCGACGTGCTGACGGACGCCAAAGCCTCGCCCACGGGCTTCCCGTTCAAGGTCGTTCAGCTTGAGACGACCATCGCCAACGACGATCACTATGCAGAGCGCCCCCGCATCTGTGATGTGGGCTACCTGCGTCAGCTTTACCGCGATGAAACTGGCAACGTCGTGTTCCGCTGCGCGGCGGAACCAGTCGATACTTACGTCAAAAAGGGTGGGAACGTCGAGGACACTGCAGGGCGCAAGTGCTTGTGCAACCACCTCGGCGCAGCAGCAGGCTTCTCACAAGTGCGCAAAGACGGCTACGCCGAACTGCCGCTCGTCACGGCTGGGGACGATCTGCCAGCGATCAGCCAATTCTTACGCGAGGGTGAAACCACCTACCACGCTGATGACGTGATCGACGCGCTGCTTGCCGCCTTGTAGAGACGCGCCGCTATCATGAAATCTGTGGGGGCATGGGATGCCATGCCCTTACATCACCGGCGGGTTGAGAAGTGCGCTCACCTCCATCACGATGAACGCCGTCATGATAATCAAAGCCACCACGGCTACGGCCAGATACTCAAAGCGGCGCGCGTAACGGATCTTCCAGAAGCGGCGCAAGCTCAGCACAATGCTCACGATGGCGACGACGTTGATCGTCAGCGTGATGGGCAGCGCCGCAGACGACGCGATGCCGATCAGCGGCAGAACGAACGGGAAGATCGCGTACTGCAAGATGCAGCGCACGCCCGAAAACAACAGCGAAAACCCAAACAAACGCTCAGCGCGGCCCACCTCGCCGCCGCTGTCTACCACAGACGGCTGCGGCTGCACACCCAAGATACGCCCAACCGCGCTGTCTAACCATGCTACCGTGTTTGCCATTGCCTAACCTACCTTTACAGGGTCATCCTTTTTCATTTTAGCGCAGCTCCACCCAGCAGACATAGGGATTTCTTTAGACTTCTCAAGCCATTCTGAAGGTACACTGTTAGAAACTCATGCCAACGATAGAAACAAGAAACGCAATGAAAAAACAAACGCTCCTCTTGCGCGCCCTGAACAACATCGAACTGCTGCTGAGCGGCCTCGGCCTCGTCGTGATCCTCGCTGTGCCCGCAGTGCTGCGGCCTGAACCCAGAGACTGGTGGAGGGTTACGGCTATCACCGCAATTGCGGTCGGCGTGCTGCACGGGGTCCTCTTCTGGTTGATCAGGCGGCGACAGCGGCAGGCGCGCGCTGCTGTCATCGCGCAAATCCGCGAAATGCTGGGCGACGTCGTCAAAAACCAGCTAGCGATTATCTCGCTCAACGCGCAGCTTTCTGGTGCGCAGTCGCGCCATCAGCAGCGGATCGAGACGTCTGTGAAGCGGATTGAAGAGGCGCTCACCCACATCTCGGAAGAATCTTTGACGCGGTGGCAGGCGCAGTATGAAGTCAATGAGGCCACCACCGAAGCCGCCCCTGCCAACTAGCCCGCTTGTGCCTATAATGCAGGCAGTATCGAATGGGTGAAATGAACGTAGGCATGGACACAAAAAGCCTTCTAAAGGCTCAAGCGGCGGTGGCGGTGCTGGTGGCGCTCGCGGTCGGGCTGTTTTTGTTGATCTACTTCCTGATGGGCGACAGCACGCCCGCCGGCACGCGGCTCATCAGCGCGTTGATCGTCCCGCCGCTGGTGATCGGGATCATCGTGGGCGGGTATTTTCTGGCGCGTGGGGGGCGCTGAGGCGGCGCGCACGCCACGCCAGCACGGCTGGCCAGCCCGCGTGCTGCGGCTCGCGGATCGCCTCCAACATCAAACCCGCTGAGGTCAGCGCGTTGAGCGTTGCCTCCAGCGTGTGCAGATGATGCTCCACCGCGTAATGCCGACCGTCTGCGCCTCGGAAGGTACGCTGTGCCCCGCGCAACGTCTGGTAGGGGTGCAGATCGCTCATAAGCAGCCAGCCGCCCCCCCGAAGCACGCGCCCCAGTTCGCTGATGGCCGCCCCCAGCGCTGGCGTGTGGCCGATGGCCAGCGCGCATACCACGCCGTCGAACGCCCCCGCCCCAAACGGCAGCCGCAGCAAATCCCCGCCACAGCGCATCCCTTCTGCCAAGCGCAGCATGTCGAGGCTGTGATCACACGCAACGACTTGCGCGCCGCGCGCCGCCAACAAGCGCGCATAGCGCCCCGTGCCGCTCGCGGCGTCCAGCACCCGCGCGCCGCGCACATCTGGCAGCAGCGTCAGCATCGCCGATTGCTCCAACGTCATGAGGGGGGTGTGCGCCTCAGCTGGATAGTGCGCCGCCCACAGCGCATAGGCCGCGCGGCTTGGCAAGACGCGCAGACGACCAGGCAGCCTCACATCCGCACCAGCGCACGAGCGCCCATGTAGAGCGGGCACACACAGCGTTCGCACTCGGGGCGCTGTTTCTGTCGCACGGCTGCGCGCAGCGCCTGCGCCGCCTGCCCATTGACAACGCGCCCAAGCGGTTCGCCGTTCGGCGTCAGGCGGCCCACACTGGGCAGAAAGTAACACGGGCGGATCGTCCCGTCGCACTCGACCACGACGCTGAGGCGCGGCGCGTTGCAGCGCGGCGGCGTGTATGCTGCGTCGCGGCGGAAGTAGTGCAGCAGCGTTCGGCGCAGCTTGGCGGGCGATTCAGCGATCTGGCCCGCGGCAAACTGCGCGGCGTGGCTGACCTCAAACGCATCCAACAGATCAGCCAGTGCGGCGCAGTCTTGGGCGTTCAGGGCGTCACCGCTGGGGTCGTCGGATCGCGCGCCAAACGCGATCTGGCTGGCTGTGTCTACCGCCAGATAACTGACTGCGCGCGCCCCTGCCCCCAGCGCAGCGTCTGCGATCTGCGGCATCTGCGCATAGTTGCGGCGCTGAACGGTCGTGCGCGTCGTCACGAGGACGCCCGCCGCGCTGGCCTGCTGAATGCCCTCCAACACAAGATCATAGGCGTCCACGCCGCGGATGGCCGCGTACAGCTCCGGCGTGGCAGCGTCGAGGCTGACGTACAGTTCATCCACGACTTGAGCAACGAGTTCGGCTTGGCGGCGCACGAGCAGCCCATTCGTCAGCAGCAGCACGCGCACCCCACGCGCTCGGAACATCCCCGCAATCGCTGGCCACTGCGGGTGCTGCATCGCCTCACCGCCGCTCAGCAGCACCCAGCGCACCCCCATCTCATCGACGGCCTCCGCCAGCGAGCGGGCTAACGCCAGCGGCATGTTGCGCCGTGGGTTGCGCCAAATGTCACACGTGGCGCAGCGGCTGTTGCAGCCGTCCGTCAGATAGAGGATGAGCAGCGGCAGCGTCGCCAAGCGGTCAGACGCGAAATTGAGCAGCGCACGAATCGTCATCAGCCAACACTCAACAAAAAAGGTCAGCGCCTCATCAGACGCTGACCTTGATTGTAACGTACTTTGACAGGGCGCTGCCAGCTTAAGCCGCGTCGAGGCCGCGCGTCTTCCACACGTAGCGCAGCAGGGGGTTGTCGCCGCTCTGGAGGTGATCCAGCGCGCTGACCAGCAAGAAACCCAGCGCAATCAACCCCACTAACAAAGCCACCTCAACAAGGCCGAAGTTGGGCACGAGCGCCAACCCTGCCACGGCCTCATCCCAGATCTTGCGCAGCGACCCCAACATGAACCCCACCAGTGCCGCAATCGTAACTGACTCGTGATGCTTCAGCAGCCAGCTCAAAATCCGTGTAAAGCCCAGCAGCCCCACAATCGCCCCGACGCCCACCGCCGCTACGCTGAGCAGATCAAACGAACGCACAGCCCCCAAGATAAACTGATACTGCCCCAGAATCAACAGGATGAACGAGCCACTGATGCCCGGCAAGATCATCGCGCAAATCGCCACCATCCCGCTGAAGAACAACACCGGCAGGCTGTGATCGGCGTCTTGCAGCGGGTTTAGCCCCACGAGGAAGAACGCGAACACCGCCCCCACGACAAAGGCCGCCGCGCTCAGCGCGCTCCAGCGCACCCGTGGCAAAATGGCCACAATCGACGCGACGATCAACCCGCCGAAGAAGGCAAAGACGAACGTTGGCGCGTCCTCCAGCGCCTGCCCCAGCGCGTTGGCCAGCAGCAAAATCGCCGTGCCGATCCCCAACAACAGTGTGATCAAAAAGCGCACCGGAATGTGCTCGAACAGCTCACGGATCTTCAGCCCCACACCCAAGCGGATCGCCTCAAGGTTGAACGACTTGATCGCATTCAGCAGGGTGGCGTAAATCCCAGCGATGAAGGCAATCGTGCCGCCTGAGACGCCCGGCACAATGTCCGCCGACCCCATCGCAAAGCCGGTCAAGTAGATGCGCGCATACTCCGCGGGCGTGCGCGGGTGGCTTAGATCCTTCTGATTCATGAGGCAAGCTGCTCCCTAAGCGTTAAACGTCGAGCAGATGCAAACGCCGATGAAGACGCAGCATCTCAGCGCGTGAGTATCTCATGAGCATCACAGAGCCGTCAATGGTGACGGACAGAATCGCCCTTTGATGTGGAAACCGTGCGCGCCTGTGTCAGAAATCTGATACAATAGAAGTCCTATAGAACAATTGGATTAGCCTCTTAACGACATGGCAACACTTGACCTCCTCAAGGCCGGGCAAGGGCCGCGCATGGCCTTCCTAGCCAAAGCAGACGCAAAACAGATCGCTGAGACGCTCATCGCCTTCGCCAACACAGAAGGCGGCACGATTGTGATCGGCTTGCAGGACGACGGCAAGCCCTCGCGCGCCAAAATCGACAGCGACGTGCTGCAAAAAGCGCTGCGCAGCGCTGATGAGCTGTATAACCCAACCGTCGTGCTCGACCGCTGGGAAGAGCTGCAAATCCCGATTGAGTCGGCGCCAGAAGCAGCCGAGCCAGTGAGCGTCGCCCCCCTTCAGCCGGCGCTCGCGCTGGAGTTTGCCAGTTCCCCCGCCGAGACGAAGGCCGAACTGAAGGACGTCCCCCTGCTCCCGGCGCCTGAGGCTGCTGCCCCCGCCGTCGACGCGCCAGCCCCTGCCCCTGCGCCGACACCTGAAAAACCCGAACCTGCCTTCCACACCGTGTACGCGATTCGCGTCCCACGCAGCATCGAGATGCACGCTTTGTCTGATGGGCGCGTCTTGATCCGCAGCGGGGCCAAAAACCGCCCGCTCGGCGGCCAAGAGATCCTGCGGTTGGCCAGCGCCAAGAACACCGGCGACTACGAATCTGACCTTGTGCCGGGGGCCACGCGCGAGGACTTCAGCAAGAAGATGATCGAAGAATACCTTGAGAAGCGCCAAGAGCGCACCAAGCGCCCGTTTAACGGCAACGTCGAGGACTTGCTTCAGGAGATCGGCGCGCTCAACGCCGATGGCAAACCCACCATTATGGGCGTGCTAATGTTCACCGACTATCCGCAGCAGTGGCTCCCTCAGAGCGGCGTCGTGTTCGCTAAGTTCGTCGGGACGCAGCCGCGCGGCGAGAGCGGCCTCGCCGGTTACACCCGCCGCGAAGAGCTGACCGGCCCGCTCCCCCGCTTGATCGAGGCTTCATGGAACCTCATCTGGAGCGAGATGGCGGTGAGCGCGGTCGTCAAAGGCCTTGAGCGCGAAGAGCGCACCGAGTACCCACAGTTCGCCGTCCGTGAGGCCATCGTGAACAGCATCTGCCACCGCGACTACCGCATCCGCGGGCGGCGCATCGAGATCCGCATGTACTCCGACCGCTTGGAGGTCATCAGCCCCGGTGGGCTGCCCGCCTTCATCACCATTGAGAACATCAAAGACGAGCACTTCAGCCGCAACCCGCGCATCGTCAACGGCCTGTTCCAGTGGGGCTACATCGAAGAGTTGGGGCTAGGCATCGACCGCATGATGGAAGTGATGGAACAAGCTGGGCACCGTCCCCCAAGCTTCGACGCGCGCCCATACAGCTTCGCCGTGACGCTCTTCAACGCCCGTGAGAAGCCGCGCGCCCCCGAATGGACGCGCAACACCAACTACCGCCAAGCGCGCGCCCTGCAATACATCCGCGAGCACGGCTCCATCACCAACCGCGAGTACCGCAACCTGTGTCAGGGCGTCAGCTCAGAGACGCTGCGCCTTGACCTTGTAGACATGGTCGAAAAAGGCATCCTGCTCAAGGTCGGCAGCAAAAAAGGCACGCACTACATACTCAAATAGCGACAAAAAAGGCCCCTGCGCGGGGTCTTTTTCGTTGTCTATCGTTTGGTCAGGCGCGCGCTGACATGCGCTCGCGGGCGGCTTCCACAAAGGCGCGGAACAGGCGCAGCATGCGCTCATCGTCGATCATATCCTCCGGATGCCACTGCACCGCCGCGAAGAAAGGCTTCTCAGCCACTTCCACCGCTTCAATCACGCCGTCTGGCGCATAGCCCACCACGCGCAGCACCGGCGCGGGCGTCTGAATCGCTTGATGGTGAATGCTGTTCACTGGTACTTGGACTTGGCCGATAATCTGCGCAAGGCGGCTGTCCTCAGCCAGCGCTACGTTGTGCAGGATGCGTGAGCGCGTCTCACCTGGGTCAAGGTCATGGCGCAGCGGCTGTGCCACCAACGACGGCACATCTTGAATCAGCGAGCCGCCCAACGCCACGTTCATCACTTGAATGCCGCGGCAGATGCCAAACACGGGTAGGCTGTCTTCCCACGCCCAGCGCGTCAGGGCGATCTCAGTGCGGTCGCGGTCATGGTCGATGTTGCCGGTCGTCGGGTGGCGCTCAGCTTGATATTCCACCGGGTCAACATCACCGCCCCCCGGCAGCAGCACGCCGTCCAACCGTTGATAGATCGCGCGCAGCGTCTCCATGCTCACTTTCGCTGGGATCAACACCGGCAGCCCCCCCGCCGCCTCAACAGCGACAGCGTTCTGCGCGTAGGAAACGTCAAAATCCCAGCCTTTTTCGATGTAGTTGCGCGTGTAAGCCGTGATGCCAATCAATGGGCGCAGCATAGGCCGAGGGCGCTACTTGTTGGTCGGCATACGGCGCTCTTTCAACCGCGCCGACTTCCCGCGCAGTTTGCGCAGGTAGTAGAGCTGCGCGCGACGCACCTTGCTGCGGCGCAGGATTTCGATCTTATCGATGCGCGGGCTTTTCAGCAAGAAGGTACGCTCTACGCCGATCCCATGCGAGGCCAGCCGCCGCACCGTGAAGTTGGCGTCGTTACCGCCCTTGCGCACGCGGATCACCACCCCTTGAAACACCTGCACGCGCTCGCGCTCGCCTTCCACGATGCGCACGTGCACCTTGACTGTATCGCCGGCTTCTACCTGCGGATGACCGCGATCGGTCATCGCCAGCGCGTTCATTAGCTCGTTCACGCTACTTACCCTTCTCACCATACGCCTTCGCGGCGGCATCAAGACGAATCAAACGAACGACGATTATACAGACGCACCCAAGCGATAACAAGGCAAAATCACACGCCTAAGCGGCGCGCCACCCGCAGCAGCGCGCTCACCGTTTTGCCGTCGATGATCTCGCCCGCGTCGATCTTCGCCAGCGCCGCAGCCAGCGGCAGCCGCAACACGTGGATGTCCTCGTCGGCGTCCATCACCAGCGGGTCGGGCGTCAAATCACGCGCAAGGTAGAGGTGTATGAACTCTGTTGTGTAGCCGGGCGCAACGTAAATCCCGCCCAACTTGTCGAGGCGGCCCGGGCGCAGGCCGGTTTCCTCGCGCAGTTCACGCTCCGCGCAGCGGTCGGGGTCTTCCCCTGCTTCCAGCGTCCCCGCCGGGATCTCCAACAGCACGCGCCCCGCCGCAAAGCGGAACTGTTCCACCAGCACAACCTGCCCATCAGGCTCTAACGGGACGATGGCCACCGCGCCCGGGTGGCGCACTAGCTCGCGTGTTGCACGGTTCCCATTCGCCAGCGTGACCTCGTGCAGTTCCACGTGAATCACTCGCCCACTGTAAATCACTTGTTTGTCGGTGCTCTGTTCGTTCATCATTCAACCTTTCTGCCCGAACCCAACAAAAAGGGCGGTCAAGGCCGCCCTTCCCCCTGCTTCAGCCTCGCCTTATGAACACGGGATCTGAAGCGTCGTCGCCATGATGATGATGTTGGGGTTGGTGATGTTGTTGGCGTTGATGATGCTCTGCATCGGCACACCATAGCGCAGCGAAATTTGGAAGAGCGTCTCGTACTGCTGTACGAGGTGCTGGCTGCAAATGGCCGTCGTCTGGCCTGTCACCCCGCTGCCCGGCCCACCGATGCCGCCTGTGCCCCCCACGTCTGTCGGCAGCGGCGTCGGCGGCGGGAACACGCCCGTCGTGCCGCAGCCGGGGATCGTGATCTGCTGATTGACGCGGATCAACTGAATGTTGGAAATGCCGTTCGCCACCGCCAGATCGTTGACCGACACACCATAGCGCAGCGACAAGCGGAAGAGGTTCTCGCCAGGCTGCACGATATGGATGCACACCGACGGGCGGCCTATGTCGAACGGGGTGGGCGTCGGCGTTGGGAAGAATACATCGGGGACGTCTGTGGCAAATGGCGGGAAGGTCGGCTCTTCGCCGATCCCCAACGCGACCGCCGTCTGGGTGAAGGATGCTTCCTGCGTTTGCGTCACTTGCAACACGAACTGGGTCGACGTGAGCGAGAAGTTATCAATCTGGACGATCACAATCGGCGTGGGTGTGGGCGTTCCAAACGGCCCGCCAGTGTCACCCAGCAGCACATCCTGCGGCGGCGGGGCGTTAAAGGTCAATTGCAGCGTCTCGAAGTCCAACAGGCTGGGCGTTTCATTGGGGTCATCGAACGTGAATTCGAGGGTTGGGGTCTCGGAGGGGAAGAGGGCAGAAGGAACCTCGGTCGGCGCTTCGTCGGTCACCACCTCCGCGGCGAATTCCTCAGTGGGGGTTGGAGTGTCCGTCGCCGTGGGGAAGGGCGTCACCGTCGCCGTCGGCAACCCCATCGAGAGCGCCGCCGGATTGCCATTCTCATCGATGTTCTGATAGCAGGCAGTCGCCACCAGCAAAACCAATCCACACGCTGCGGCCAGCCGCCATGGATTTCTCAGTGTGTTCATGAATGACCTCCGGGCTGTACGCTGCCCTAGCCCCGTTATGCGCACCAATTAACAGCCAACTGGAGCAGCTGACCTGCCTGTGATTATAACGGTCTTTGAAAATTACACCAAACGCCGCTGGTAAGCTCAGTTGACGAGCTTGAAGCCGAGCTTGACTTGTGTGCCCTTGCCGGGCGAGGACGTCACATCAAACACGCCCTCATGCAGCCGCACGATCTGAACAACGATCCCCAGCCCCAGCCCTGTTCCCTGCTGCTCGTAAAACCAACGGTCAAACTGCATATACGCGCCGACCTTCGACAGATATTCCGGGCTGATGCCGCGCCCCTGATCTTCCACATAAATCATGTAGTAAGGCGGCTCGCTGCTAGCCCGAATGGTGATGGGTTTATCAACTTCGCTGAACTTGCAGGCGTTGTCGATCAACTCTTCGATAATTTTTGCAAAGTACACGTGGCTGCACTGAATGGCCTCAACAGGCTGCACCTGAACCACCACGTCACTGCCGCGACTGTGCCGCTCAGCGGTCTGCTGCGCCTGCTGCACGAGCAGATCTTGCGGATGAGCCAAGACCTGCTCACGAATGCCTTCACGCTCCTTAGCGTCGTTCAGCGCCACGCTGACACGCGCATACACCAAATAATTCTCAGTCATACGCAGCAGCCGCATCCCGGCGTTGTGGATGAACTGCGCCCACTCTTTGACCTTCTCAGGTTTCAGCGTGTCCGCTTCCAGCATCATCACCTCGCTAAAGCCGAGGATCGCGTTCAGCGGCGTGCGCAGCTCGTGCGGCATCGCAGAGATGATGTTCAAGCGCAGGTCTTCCATTTGTTTATCAGCAGCTTCGCGGGCGTCATCTGCCTTCTTCAGCTGCACCCGGATCACCTCTAGCAGCTCCGTCACATTGAAAGGCTTCGCTAAGTAATCGTCGGCCCCATGCCGCATGGCAAAGCGCTGACTTTCATGCTCTGATCGGCTGGTGAGAAACACAAATGGAATCGTCTTGGTAGACGGATGCGCACGCAGATGCTCAAGCACTTCATATCCGTCTACGCGCGGCATCATCACATCACAGATGATGATGTCCGGCAGTTGGCCGATGGCCATCTCAATCCCTTCTTGGCCATCGCACGCGCCGAAGGTCGTGAAACCCTCAATCGATAGCATTTCGACCAAATCTGTTCTTAAGTCATCCGAATCTTCTATGATTAAGACCTTTGCCGCGTTTAGCACACCTAGCCCATTAGATATTATCGATAAATTTGCGCTTAAAACCGTCGTTGTTGAGCTTGTGACGTTTCACTCGTGATTGAGTACAATAATCAAAGATTAAATTAGGACTGGCTGCATGCTCAAAGTTTATCGTGTGGCGCTGCTCACGCGCCACGTTGATTTTACAATCAAAGCCAAACATGCGCTTGAAACCCGCGATGGGCGCTACTTTGTCACTGCGTTCACGTCCGTTCAAAATCTACTACAGTTTCTCGAAACAAACGAGCAAGACATCGCCATCCTAGACCTGACCGTACGCGATGTCGTGCCCGACAAGCTCATCACCAGGCTGCGCGCCCTACAGCCCGACATCCGCATCGTCGTTGCGCCCAACCACCCTGCGGTGCTCACTGCGCTGGCCAGCTTGCACATTCAGGGCATTATGGACATCCCCATCCCAACCCGTCAACTGCTCGGCTTCATGCACAAGCTCATCACAGCGCCCGCTGACTTATCCCATGTGCTGATGCCCAACGCCAGCGACTTACAGCAAGTTCCTGAAAAACTCCCAGAGACCGACACCCTGCCCACCACCCAGCCCAGCCCAGAAGCGGAGGCGCTCTTTCAGCGCTTGGCCGCTGAAGAACCCCCCATGCCAACGTTCGAAGAGGCAGCCACCGTCGCCGAGGCCGTCGAGAACTTCATCAAACTGGCCGAAGAGGAGCAGATCGACATCCTCGAAGCCGCAGAGCCGGACGCGCTGACCACCGCCGCCTCAGAATCGGCCCCATCGCTGGCCGCCCAGATTCTCGAAGCCGCGCTCGACACCTCCACCCCCCTCCACGCTGTCTTGAACCGAGTAAAGGAGACCATCACCAACGCCGACTTGCCCCCCAGCGACAACCGCGAACCGGACTTCCTCGAAGCGCTGCCGCGCACACCGCTGGAATATGCTGCCTCCACGACCATCTTTTCAGACCCCGACGCAGTTGTTGACGGCAGCGACCTCAAGACAGACCGACTGGAGCCTATCGTTAAGTCGCGCCCACTGCTTGAGGGGGACTTCCCCACTTTGGACGAGCTGCATCCAGAAGCCCCTCAAGCGGTTGCGCCTGTGCCCCCTTCTGCCCCCAGCAGTCCGATCTTGCTGGCATCCGTCCCCCACCCCCAAGATGACGAAGTCGCCCAACTGGCCGTCACCCTCACCGAAATGTCTGTTGAGACCGCCGCCGATGCGGTCATCCTCGTGCGTGATGGCCAGATCGTTGCCTACAGTGGCAAGCTCCCCCGCGCCGAGGTCGACACGCTGTCCAGCGTCTTTCAACAGCCGTGGAACGACGAACAAGCTACCCTCATCGACTTCGTCCGCCTTGAATCCACCAGCACCGATTATGTTCTGCACGGCCTCCGCACAGAGGGAGGCTTCATCCTGTACCTGCTCTTTGCTGGCTCTATGCCCATCTCGGCGATCCGCAGGCAAGGCCGCACTCTGACGCAGGCCCTGCAAGCCAGCGTGCGCCAACCGAGCGACACAGCCACCCGCCCACTGCCTGAGGTGGATGACGAACTCGATGAGTTCATCGCGGAAGAAGCACCAGAAGAAGTCGACGCGGAAGCGCTTGACACCGCAACTGAGCCAGAGGCAGCCCCACGAGAACCGTACAACTTCGTCTGGCTCCTGCGCGACACAAGCAACCCGCTAAACGCCGACCAAGCGCAGCAGTTGGTTGATGCCCTCAACACCACGCTTCGCCAGCGCCTGTGGCGCATCCGCGCGCTGGACGTCTACGCTGACTTCGTCTACCTGCGCGCAGACCTGCCGCCCGACCAAGTGGCTTCGCGCGCCGTCCGTGAGGCGATGCGCGCTGCCGCAGACCTCCTCCAGCCCACCACCCCCACATGGGCCAAAAACCTGTGGGCAGATAGCTATCTCGTCGTCCCCGCTGAGCGCGAATTGGCGCTAGACGAAATTCGCAGCTTCATCCAATTCGCGCGCTCCTAGTTTAATTGTGCTATAATCGCTCAGATGTTCGCATTTCTGCATTTTTTATAAGGAGAGGTCATGGCACAGCGACCGACCTTTGTGCTGATTGACGGCCACGCCGTAGCCTACCGCCAATTTTACGCCTTTAAAAAGGAGCGCGGCTTCACCACGCGCGACGGTGAGCCGACCGCCGCTTCCTATGGCTTCAGCCGTTTTTTGCTAGACGTCATCCAGACGCTCCAGCCCGACTATTTGGCCGTCAGCTTCGATCAAGGCACGGGCGGGCGCGAGCAAATCTACCCGGATTACAAGGCTACGCGCGCCGATATGCCCGATGAACTCAGCGTCCAGATGAACCGCATTCAAGACATCGTTCGCGCTTTCAACATCCCCGTGTTGGAACTACCCAACGCAGAGGCCGATGATGTGATCGGCACAATTGCCCGTCAAGCCGAGGCCGCCGGCGTGCGCACGCACATCATCACCGGCGACCGTGACCTGCTTCAGCTGCTCACCGATCACGTTGTGGTACAGTTGCCCTCGTTTAAAGGCGACGACAAAGTTTATGACATCCCCGCTTTCCGTGAGCGCTTCAAGATCGAGCCGGAGCAGTACATCGATTACAAGGCGTTGGTCGGCGATTCGTCCGACAACATCCCCGGCGTTGCAGGAGTTGGCGACAAAACCGCGGCCCACCTGCTGCAAGCCTACGGCACGCTCGATGGCATCTACGACCACCTCCACGAGATCAAAGAGACTGTGCGCGTCAAACTCATCGCCGAGCGCGAGCTGGCCTACATCAGCCGCCAATTGGCGACCATCCAAACCGACCTGCCGATCCAACTTGACCTTGAACGCTGCGTCACCCATGATTTTGACCTCGAAAAGGTCGATGCGATCTTCGCCAAGCTGGAGTTCCGGTCGATCCGCGACCGACTGCGCCAAATACACGGGCAGATGAAGACGCTGGCAGCAGCCGTCCCAACTGTACAGCCACTGCAAGCGCAGGTAGTCGTCATCCGCACGCCGGAACAACTCGCTCACCTCGTCGAGACACTCAACACCGCTTCGCTCATCAGCTTCGACACCGAAACAACCGACGTTGACCCGATGCGCGCAGAACTCGTCGGCATTTCGCTGGCCGTGAGTGACCAAGTCGGTTACTACATCCCCGTGGGCCACGTGGGCGAGAACGCCGGCACGCTCTTCGCTCAACCAGCAGCCGACCAACTGCCGCTGCCCGTCGTGCTCGATGCGCTGCGCCCCGCGCTCACCAACCCGTCTATCGGCAAAGTGGCGCACAACGCCTCTTATGACGTGCTGGTGCTGCTCAACCACGGCCTTGAGGTCACGCCGCTGGTTTTCGACACGATGATCGCTGAGTGGGTGCGCGACCCCGTGAGCCGCTTCCTCAACCTCAAGAACTTTGCGCGGCAGGAACTCAACATCGAGATGACCGACATCACCGACTTGATCGGCAGCGGCAAGAAGCAGATCCCCTTTTCACAGGTGTCCATCGAACAGGCTGCGCCCTATGCCGTGGCCGACGCGGTGGTAACGCTCAAAGCGCGGGACTATCTTGACGCCCGCCTGCGTGAGCCGCAGATCGACATGGCCAAGCTCTTCTACGCGCTGGAGATGCCGATCGTGCCGATCGTCGTCGCCATGGAGCAAGCCGGGGCGCTGCTCGACCTCGCCGAGATCGAACGCCAGAGCCACCACCTTGCCGAGCAGATCAAGCAGCTTGAGGTGCGCATCCACAAGATCGCCGGCACGGTCTTCAACGTCAACAGCCCCAAGCAGCTCAACGAGGTGCTTTTCAAGCGGCTCAAGCTGTCAGTCGCAGGCCTCAAGAAGACAACGCAGGGCTACAGCACCGACATCAATACGCTCGACGCGCTGCGCGACGCCCACCCCATCGTGCCCGAGCTAATCCAATACCGCGAGCTGAGCAAGCTCAAGAGCGCCTACCTCGACGCGCTGCCCGCGCTGGTCAACCCACGCACAGGCCGCGTCCACACTAGCTATAACCAAACAGGAACCAGCACCGGGCGCTTCAGCAGCAGCAACCCTAACCTACAAAACATCCCCATCCGCACAGAGCTTGGGCGTGAAATTCGCCGCGTGTTCATCGCCCCGCCGGGGATGCTGCTGCTGTCGGTCGATTACAGCCAGATCGAGCTGCGCGTGATGGCCCACATGAGCGGCGATCCGACGCTCATCCAAGCCTTCCACGACGGGCAAGACATCCACCGCGCCACGGCTGCCGCGGTCTACGGCGTGCCGCTGAACGCCGTCACCTACGATCAGCGCGCGTTCGCCAAGCGTGTCAACTTCGGCCTGATGTACGGCATGGGGGCATTCCGCCTTGCACGGGACAGCGACCTCACCCTTAAAGAGGCGGAGGCTTTCGTCGAGCGCTATTTTGAGCAGCTGCCGCTCGTGCGCGACTATCTTGAGCAGACCAAAGCCTTTGCCGTCGAACATGGCTACGTGCAGACCTTGTTCGGGCGCAAGCGCTTCTTCCCCAATTTGCGTCATCGCAGCCCCGAGAGCGCCAGCGCTCAAGCTGACCTACGCGCTGCTATCAACGCGCCTATCCAAGGCACAGCTGCCGACATCCTCAAGCTGGCCATGCTCAAGCTGCACGCTTTCATCCGCACCCAACCCGACGTGCGCATGATCCTCCAAGTGCACGATGAACTCGTATTTGAGGTGCCCGCGTCGCAGGCTGAATCGCTGGCTAAACGGGTTCGCCAGATTATGCAGGATGCGCTGATCGACAACCCAATTCAACCAGTCGAGTTTGCTGTGCCGCTGCAAGCCACCGCCGAGTGCGGCACAAACTGGCTTGAGATGCAGCCCGTGGGTTGATGCAACTTCAGCTGCGCATTCTGCGTAGATAAAGATGATACTCATTTTAATTTAATCTGGAGGGACACATGAGCCTACTAGGCAACATCATCTGGTTGGTGTTTGGGGGGCTGCCTGCTGCCATCACGTATTTCTTGGGGGGCATTGGGCTGTGCCTCGGCATTGTGACGATCCCGTGGGGGCTGATGGCGATCAAGCTGGGCTTTGAGGTGCTGCTGCCGTTCGGCAAGACGGTCGTTGGGCGCGAGCGCAGCACAGGCTGCATTAGCCTAGCCGCCAGCGTGATCTGGATCCTCTTCGCAGGGTGGCTGTTGGCGCTGATGCACCTCGGGTTGGGCATTCTCTTGGCCATCACGGTTATCGGCCTGCCCTTCGCCATGCAGCACTTCAAGCTCATCCCGGTCGCGCTCGACCCGTTCGGCTATGAGCTGGTAGAAATTGAGCAGGCAAAAATTCATTTGATATAAATCCCCTACCCCACAGAAGGCGAGCTTAGTGCTCGCCTTGTTGATTTGAACCCCACGGGACCCCAACGCGCTATGCGCCGTTTGGTGCTGAATGTGCTATACTTTGGGGGATTATTGAGCAATTCTCATAATGAAGGGCTTTATCCCCCGTGCCAGATCATTTCCTCGCCTTGACAGATTTTACGTCGGCGCAGCTTAAGGCGCTGATTAGCGCGGCAGTCGAACTCAAAGCGGAGTGGCAAGCCAGCGGCAACCGTCCGCTGCTGGCGGGCAAAGTGCTGGCGATGGTGTTTCAAAAGCCATCCTTGCGCACGCGCGTCTCATTTGAAGTCGGCATGCGCCACCTCGGCGGCCATGCGCTCTACCTCAGCCCGTCAGAAGTGGGCCTCGGCGAGCGCGAGAGCGCGCCCGACGTGGCGCGCGTGCTCTCTGGCATGTGTCAGGGCATCATGGCACGCACTTTCAGCCATGAGCATCTGCTCAGCTTGGCGCAGTGGGCGACTGTCCCCGTCATTAACGGCTTGACCGACTACAACCACCCCTGCCAAGCGATGGCGGACGTGCTCACGATGCAGGAGCACTTCGGCCAAGTGGCCGGCCTCAAAGTCGCTTTCATCGGTGACGGCAACAACGTCGCTACGTCGCTGGCCTACGCCGCGGGCAAATTCGGCTTTGACTTCGCCATCGCCACCCCGCGCGGCTATGAGCTGCCGCAGCCAGTGTGGGAACAGGCCGAGCGCATCGCAGCCGAGGGCGGCGTGGCGCTCACCCAAACGCACGACATCGCAGAAGCCGTGCGCGGCGCTCACGTGCTCTACACCGACACATGGACGAGCATGGGGCAAGAAGCCGAGAGCGACCGCCGCCGCCGCGACTTCGCGGGCTATCAGATTAACGACGAGCTGCTGCGCATGGCCGATGCGTCAGCAGTGGTGATGCACTGCCTGCCAGCGCATCGCGGTGAAGAAATCACCGATGAAGTGGCCGATGGGGCGCGGTCGCTGCTGTTTCAGCAGGCCGCCAATCGCCTGCACGCGCAGAAAGCGATTCTAGTACACTGCCTAGCAGCATCTGCCAACAACAGGCTTGAAAACTGAGGGATTGACACATGGCTGACGAGTACCTCACTTATATGCAAGCAGGTCAAGACGCAGCGTGGCAGCTGCGTTGGGGGGCAGCGGTTGAGTCGTTCACCAAAGCGCTGCAAGTGCGCCCTGATGACATCGACGCGCACGTCAGCCTCGGTTTGGCGCTGCTCAACAGCAACCAGTTAGAGCGCGCCCTCAAGGTGTACCGCCGCGCCATCCAGCTTGCACCCGACGAGCCTGAGCCGCTGGAACGCACCGCCGACATCCTCGAGCGCATGGGGCAGCTCAAAGAGGCTGCCGTGCAGTACGTGAAGGTAGCTGATCTCTACCTGCAAATGCGCGATGTCAACAAGGCGATCCGCACATGGGCGCACGCCACCGAACTCACGCCCGGCCTCGTGAGCGTTCACCTGCGCTTGGCGCAGGCCTATGAGCGCATCGGCGACAAGGCCAACGCCCTGCGTGAGTACCTAGTGCTGGCTTACAACTTCCGCCGACTGAACGACGTTGAGAAAGCCATCAAAGCCGTGGAGCGCGCCCTCAAGATTGACCCGCGCAACCCCCTCGCGCTGAACTCGCTGCGTGCCTTGCAAGCGGGCAGCGAAATTCGCCTGCCGGATGACGTGCTGAACCGCAAACCGCAGCAGAAAGCCGCCGAGGCCGAGCCAGAGTTCAGCGGCCAACTCTTCTGGACGCCGGACTTTAACGAGCCTACACCGGCAGAGAGTTCAAACCCGCTCGGCCCGATGGGAGAGGCGATGGAACTCGCCCTTGAGATGCTGGCGGCCTCCGTCGTTGAGCTTGGCCTACAGCCATCGGTCATGCCAGCTTTGAAGGCGCTGGAAGATCATCGGCAGGGCAACCACGCCGCCGCCATCGCGGCCTACACCGAGGCCGAACGCGCTGGCCTGCGCAGCCCGGCCCTCCAGATGTGCCTCGGGGGCTTGTTCGTACTGGAGCAGCAAGCCAAAGCGGCCACACAACACCTCGGTGAGGCCATGGCTGATATGAACCTCCTCAGCGGCGCAACGCACGGCCTCGGGCTGGCCTATCGCCAGCTCAACGATCAGCAGAAAGCTGCCCGCTTCTTGATCCAGACGCTGCAAAAGATCGTCAGCGAGATGAGCGAGTTCGCGCTCGACGAAAACGCCGACCGCGTCTACATCACGCTCGGATCGTTGGTAGACGGCGCGACCAGTGAATCACTCGTGCAGATGAACGAGCAGTTTGCCACGGCCCTGAGCGGTGAGCATTGGCGCAATCGCGTGCGCGATATGACGATGCACCTGATGGAGACCCTGCGCCGCGATGGCCCGCGCGGCTTGATCGACATCCTGACCAGCAGCGGCAGCGAATCCGGCCTGCCAGAGATCATCACCACGGTTGATCGTTATATTCGTCAAGGGCTGTACACGTTGGCGATGGACGAAGCGCACAGCGCAGTGGAAATCGCCCCCTACTACCTGCCAGCGCACATCCGCATGGCGGAAATCTTGATGAAAGAGGGCCGCATCCGTCAGGCGATTATGAAGTACAACGTGATCGCGCGCACCTACATGACCCGTGAAGAAAACGACCGCGCCGCGGCCATCCTCACCGATGTGCTCAAGATAGCCCCTCTTGACGTCGAAGTGCGCCAGAACCTCATCGAACTGCTCGAACAGCAAGACAGGATGAGCGACGCGCTCAACCAATACATCGACCTCGCCAACACTTACCAACAGTTGGGCGATTTTGATCGCGCCAGTCAGACGTTTGCCGCGTCCGAACGACTCGCACGGCGCATCAGCGCCCCCACCAAGAAACTAGTTGAGATCAAGCACGCCATCGCCGAGATCAACCAGATGCGTTTAAACACGCGCCAAGTGCAAAAGGTGTACGAAGAAATCCTTGAGCTAGCGCCCGATGACGAGCGCGCGCTGCGGGGGCTGATCGACCTCAACTACAATCAAGGGAACACCGTCGAAGCAATCAAGCGACTCGACACGCTGCTTGGGGTTTATGCTTCAAAAGGCACTGTGAACAAGATCACGGCGCTGCTCTTGGAGTTAGTCGAACAATTCCCGCGCGATATGGCGCTGCGCGCGCGCCTCGCCAGCATCTATCGCAAACTGGGGCAGCCAGCCCAAGCCATCGAACAGTTGGACGCGCTCGGTGAGCTTCAGCTTGAGGCAGGCATGAACAAAGACGCAGCCAACACCGTCCGTCAGATCATCGCCCTCAAGCCCGATCGCGTCGAGGAGTACCGAAAGCTGCTCTCACAACTGGAGTAAGCAAGCAAGGAAGCAACGTGCAGGAAGTTTTATGGGTCATCGGGAATATCACCCCTTCGGCACTGGTTGATATCACCATTGTCGCGTTGTTGTTTTTCACGATTAGTCTGTCCTTGCGTGGGCGGCAGGCGGCTACCCTGCTGCGCGGGATCTTGATCCTCTTCGTCGGCCTGTTCGTCGTCGCCACCATCTTGAGGCTGCAAGCGCTGAATTGGCTGCTGAACAACGCAGTGACAGCGCTGCTGGTGGCCGTCCCGCTGATCTTCCAAAATGAACTGCGCTCGCTGTTCGAGCGCATCGGGCGTGGGCGATGGCTGTCCTTCAGCAATGCTTCCGATGACGTCCTCGATGACGTCATCGACGAGATCGTGAAAGCCACCGAAAAACTGAGCGAACGCCGCCACGGGGCGTTGATCGTGCTTCAGCGGCACAGCAGCCTTGATGAATTCGCCAGCACGGGCATTCAAATTGCAGGGCAGGTCAGGTCTGAGCTGCTGCTCACCATCTTTTGGCCTAAGACCGAGCTGCACGATGGCGCAGTCATCATTAATCGGCAGGGCGTGCTCGTCTCTGCGGCGGCAGTACTCCCGCTGACGGCCTCGCGCAATTTGCCCACCCCCAAGATGGGCACACGCCACCGCGCCGGGGTTGGCATCACCGAGGTGACCGACGCAGTGTGTGTGATCGTCTCGGAAGAGACCGGGCGTGTCAGCCTAGCGCAAAACGGGCAGCTTATCATGCGCCTTGAGTCCGAGCGCCTGCGCGGGCTGCTGCGAGCCGCCTACGTTGATGCGCTGGCCACGCCCAACACGGGGCTACGCGCTTACCTTGAGCAAGGGATGCGCCTGCTCGGGATGCAGCCGCGAAAGGCCGCGGGCTGATGGACCGTCGTTCGACTTTCCTCTACAATTTGTCATGGCTGCTGGCCAGTTTCTTGCTGGCGTTCCTTGTGTGGATTCTGGCCACTGTCCAAGCGGATCCCATCGCCCAGCAGACGCTGTCGAGCGTCCCCGTGACCATCGTCACCCGTGAGGGCTACACCGTGATCGACCTGCCACGCCCCCCCACCGTGCGCGTGTTCGTGCGTGGGCAGCAGTCGGCCATCAGTCTCCTCACCGCGGATGACATCAGCGTGCGCGCCAACCTGACAGAAGCCGACATTGGCCAAGTCACTGTGCCGCTGACGGTCAACATCGGGCGGCGCGGCATCTACGCCGCCGACACCCAGCCCTCACAGATCACCGTCACCGTCGATCAGATCACAACTGCCCAAAAGCCGTTGGAGATCAACGTCAGCGCGCCCCCACCGGTTGATTTCGCTTATGACCCCCCACAAGCCGACACGCTGCAAGTAGCCGTCACAGGGGCCAGCAGCAAGGTCAATCAGGTGGTGGCCGTGCGCGCCCAGCTTGACCTCTCCAACCGGCGCAACCCGCTTGACGTCGTGACGCCGCTCGTTCCCATCGACGCGCAAGGCAACCGCGTCAACGATGTAACGGTTGAGCCACGGTCTGCCACCGTCAGCGTGAACATCTTCGCCCGCGCCGACGTGCGCCAGCTCACCATCCGCCCTGCTATCGAGTTGGACACGCTTGAAGAGGGATACATGCTGACCAGCATCGGCTATGAGCCGCAGATCCTCTACGTGAGCGGCAGCGCTGACCGCTTGGCTCAACTGCCGGCTACCATCGAAACCGCCTCCATCGACCTCACCGACATGACGAGCGACTTCAGCGTTGATGTGGAGGTCGAGCTGCCGGAGGACATCGTGATCCTCTCCGGCAGCAGCACCGTCACGGTCAACCTCGGCATCTCCGCTCAGACGACGGCTCGCCAGATCGACTCAGTTCCGATTGAGGTCATCGGGCTGAACGAAGGCTACACTGCGACACTGACGCCCGACCTGATCTCGATTGTCATCAGCGGGCCGATCAGCATCGTCAACCAGATCAGCCCGTTGGATGTGCGCGCCATCGTCGACTTGAACGGCCTGCCCGTCGGCACACAGGAGCTAACGCCGCGCGTCATCATCCAGCAGGGGCGCGTCACGCTCGACACGACCCTGCTGCCTGCCGCCGTCACCGTGACCATCGTCCAAACTAACACTTCGCCCAACGCCAACGGCACCCCTTAACCGCAAGACCCAGCCTACGACCAACCGCGAGTTCATGATACAATGCACGGTCACGTAGAAAACGAGTCAGCACCATGAAACGCAAACCCATCGTGGCGCTCGTTGGCCGCCCCAACGTCGGCAAGAGCAGCCTTTTCAATCGCATCGTCGGCGAGCGGATGGCCGTCATCCACGACATGCCCGGCACCACCCGTGATCGCCTGCAAGCCATCGGTAACTGGAACGGCGTCAACTTCCACATTGTCGACACCGGCGGCATCGAGGTCTACCAGCCTAAAGGGGTGCGCGACACCGCCCCACTGGCTGAGGGCAGCATCGACTTTGTTGATCAAATCAAAAGCCAAGCGATGCAGGCCATCCAAGAAGCAGATGCCATCATCTTCGTTGTGGATGGTCAGCAAGGCGTCACTGCCGCCGATGAGACCATCGCCGAGGAACTGCGCCCGACGAACAAGCCGATCTTCATCGCCGCCAACAAGATCGACACCGAGCACAAAATACCCGACGCCTTCGAGTTTTACGGCCTGGGGTTGGGGGAAGTAGTCGCCGTGAGCGCCATTCACGGCCTCGGCGTGGGCGATCTGCTCGATGAGGTGGTAGCCGCGGTGCGTCACATCGCCGATGACACCGACGACGAAGACGACGACGAACACCTCAAGATCGCCATCGTAGGCCGCCCCAACGCGGGCAAGAGCACTCTGCTCAATCGCCTGACCGGTGAGGAGCGCATGATCGTTAGCCCGATTGCCGGCACGACGCGCGACGCCATCGACACCGACATCACATGGCACGGTGAGCGTATCACGCTCATCGACACCGCCGGCATCCGCCGCCGTGGCCGCATCGAGCCGGGCGTGGAGAAATTCAGCGTCGTGCGCGCCATGCAGGCCATCGAACGCGCTCACGTCGCCATCCTCGTCATCGACGCCGAGCAAGGCGTGACGGAACAAGATGAGCACATCGCCGGCTACGTGATCGAGGAGTTCAAGAGCATCGTCATCGCCATCAACAAGTGGGATGCGATCGAGAAAGACGCCTACACGATGAACCAATTCATCGCCACCGTGCGCGAGCGGCTGCACTTTATCCCCTACGCGCCGATCATCTTCTTCAGCGCGCTCACCGGCCAGCGCATCCACACCGTGCTTGAGACGGCGCACCGCGTCTATCAAGCCCGTTTCGCGCGCATCGCCACGTCTGAGCTCAATCAGATCGTGCGCAGCGCCGTTGAGAAACACGCGCCCCCTACCAAAGGGATCAAACGGCTCAAGATCTTCTACGCCACGCAAGTTCGCACCAATCCGCCCATCTTCCTGATGCACGTCAACGACAAGAGCATCGTCCACTTTTCGTATGAGCGCTATCTTGAGAATCAGATTCGGGCGCAGTACCCGTTCGAAGGCACGCCGATCCGCATCAGCTTCCGCCAGCGCGGCAGCGACCTTTAGCCGATCAAGTCGTGTAGTTCGAAGATCTTAGTTCCGTTGTTGCGCCCTTTGAGTATGACCTCGCCCAAGCTCTTGCCGCGCACCCTGTTGCCCAAGCGCGCCACTAGGCGCTCATCAATCAAGATTTGGCCATGCTGCGCCATCTCTTGCAGGCGCTTGGCCACGTTCACCGTGTCCCCCACAGCAGTGTAGTTCAAGGCGCGCTCGTTGCCGATGTAGCCCACGACGGCCTCACCGACCGTCACGCCAATTCCGACTTGCAGTTGGTGGCCGTGCTGCAAGTTCACCTCTTGCACAGCGCGCCGCACCGCCAGCGCTGCATCTGCCGCCCGAAAGACGTGATCGGGTTGAGACAGCGGCGCGTTGAAGATCGCCATCAGCCCATCACCGAGGTATTTGTCAAGCGTCCCCTCCCACGAGAGGATCACCCCCGCCGCTAAATTGAGGTAATGGTTGAGCGTTTCAACCAGCTTTTCTGGCTCCACTGATTCGCTCCACGCGGTGTAACCGCGAATGTCTGCAAACAACACGCTGATCTCTTGGCGCTGGCCCCCCAGTTTGATCTCGTCCTTGCGCGCCAGCACCTGCTCAACGACAGACGGCGCGACAAACTGCTCAAACGTGGCCCGCAGCTTGTCCTTTGACTTGACAACCGCCGCAAAGTTGCGGCTGTTCTGAATCGCAATCGCCACATAATCGGACATGGCGCTCAGCAAGGCCGCGTCCTGTTGGGAAAGTAGGGGGCTGTTGGGCTGAAAATTCGCCACCGCTAGCACGCCCATCGGGCGCTCTTGCCACACGATCGGCACATACACGCTGGAGGTGGGGCTGCCTCTGCCACCCGCTTCAGGGTGTGCCACAATCGGCTGGCGCGTCTTAATCGCCTGCCAAGCTATCACATCGTCGATGACCTCGCTCACTGCCTTCGACTTGGCCATATGCTGGTCACGCATCGCCCGTTTGACGATCTGCTTGTTCTCAATCAGCGCGAGGAAGGCTTCCTCTGCGCCGGTGACCTGCACCATCGCATCGACGATGCGCGGCAGCAGCTCCACCATATCTGCCAACGAGGTAACGCTCTTGCCGAGGTGATAGAGGGTGTTCAGCTCTTTCACACGGCGCTGCAACTCACGATTAGCCGAGAGAACACGCTCTGTCAGCGCGTCGCGTTCACGGCGTAGGCGCGTTTCAGCCAGCGCGCGGTCAATCGCTGCTAGCATCTCTTCTGGGTAGAAGGGTTTCTTGACGTAATCGCGCACCCCCAACCGGTAAACCTCGATGGCGATCTCTTCTGAGCCGTGCAGCGTCATCAAAATGACGGGGATGTCAAGGTTGCGCTCTTGCATCTTTTCCAACACTTGACGGCCGTTCAGGCGAGGCATCTGAAAGTCAAGCAAGATCAAATCCGGCTTGTGCTCGATGGCCATGTTCAGGCCTTCCAGCCCGTCGGCTGCCTCCAACGCTTGGAAGCCATTGGGCTTTAAGATATATTCAATCAAGAACTGACGGTTGTCTTTGCCATCGTCTACGATTAACACAGTCTCTGAGTGCATACCAACGGCCTATCTAGTCTTCAATCGGTTAATTCGAAATCTGAACAACGCTGATTGGCTCTTGCCGCCCTTTGACGGTGAGCACCCCACGTGACTTGCCAACGACAAACTCTTGAGTGGCCGCATACACCGCCTCTGTGACCAAGATTTGGCCGCGTGTTGCCAAATCTTGCAACCTTGCCGCCACGTTAACGGTGTCTCCCACCGCGGTAAAGTTCATCTGGTTCAGCATGCCCACGTTGCCCACCACCGCTTGGCCTTGACTGATGCCAACGTTCACCAGCAGCCGATGCTCCGGCTCCAACCGTTGATGAAACCAGTATAGCTCATCTTGAATGTGCAGCGCGGACTTGACAGCGCGCGCGATGTAGTCTGGTTGGGGATGCGGCGTGTTATACAGCGCCATGACGCCGTCGCCAACGAATTTGTCAATTATCCCCCCATACAAGCCGATGATCTTGCCAAACAACGCATGATAAGCGTTCAACACTTGCAGCAGCGTCTCTGGGTGCTCACGCTCTGACAGGCTGGTAAAGCCTTCCAAATCCGCAAACAACACCGCCACTGGTTGCAGTTGGCCGCCCAACTTAACCGACTCGGGGCTGGTCAGCAGGCGCTGAACGACCTGCGGTGAGACGAACCGCTCAAACGTCGCGCGCGTATGCGCAGTTTGTGAGCGCAGTTCATCTTCACGCTGCTTGTTGCTCAACCGGCGTTTGACGCGCGCCAGCAGTTCTTTAGCGCTGTACGGTTTGACGAGGTAATCATCTGCCCCCAGCGATAAGCCTTTAACGCGGCTTTCAACATCGCCCAGTGCCGTCACCATGATGATTGAAATGTCTTGGGTTTCAGGGTTGGACTTAATCCTCTCACAAACGTCAAAGCCTGTCATGATCGGCATGTTGACGTCGAGCAAGATCAAATCTGGGCGATGCTCAGTCACAAGGCGCAGCGCTGTGTTGCCATCAGACGCCTTCAAGATGCCTTGATAGCTCATGCTCAAAATGTCAGCCATCAGTTCGACATTCTCACGATTGTCGTCAACTACAAGAATTTTCATGAAGCTCACCCCAAGTAGGCTTGCAGTTTGACGGCTAACATCTGTAGGCTGATCGGCTTGCTCATGTAATCATCGCAGCCAGCAGCCAGCGCGCGATCACGATCCCCTACCATCGCATGAGCCGTGAGCGCGATGATCGGAATATGGCGCAAATGATCGTCAGCCTTGAGGATGCTTGTGGCTGTCCACCCATCCATCTTAGGCAGTGACAAATCCATCAGGATCAGATCCGGTCTTTCTTGCCGTGCCAGCGCGACACCTGATTCTCCGTCTGTCGCTTGCAAGACCTCGTAATCGAGTGACTTAAGCACGTCTACCAAGAGTGTCATATTGTCGCGGTTATCCTCAATGACCAATACTCGTTTGGCCATCCGCGGGAACTCCTTATACACCATCCAACACAGTAAAAACTCTGCGTTTGAGTGTATCACAGAACTATTGTTCTGGGGGGTAAGGCAAGTGAGCAGCACAACGCGCATCGTCTTTTATGAGCACCGATGCCAAGCGAATCTAGCATGTCAGCACAAGATTAGGCATAGTCGGATGTATCTCATTCAATGATGCATGGGGGGGCGCTTGGGCGGGACAGATGACTCCGCGACGAGGTCTAGGCCTACCAACTCGGCCACCCACTCCACCATCGGGTCGTCAAACTCTCGATAGTCGCAGATATCACAGGTGAAGGCCGTGGCCCCGGGGATAGTGACCAATTGGCCTTCATAGACGGTGATGAAGGTTGCTTCACCTTTTTGCAAGCGCCCTACGAAGCATCGCGGGCACAGTTCATCATCAGGTTTTGCCATCGTTTGTGACTGCCTATTCCGAGTATGTATGGCCTACGATAAGGCCGAATTTAGCCGGCGGCCAGTAGCGAAATATCGCCTCGCCTACAATATCATTGATCGTAATCACGCCAAACGTCCGCGAGTCGATGCTGTTCGGGCGGTTGTCACCCAACACGTAGTACTCATTCGCGCCTAGCGTCACCGGTTCTTGGGTGCAGCGGGTGCAAACGTTGACGACATACGGCTCTGCCAATCGAACCCCGTTGATGTACACCTCGTTGTTGACAAACGACACCGTTTCCCCCGGCAGGCCGATCACACGCTTGATGAGCATGGTGGTGGGTTCGCGTGGGTTGATCGAGTTGAACACCACGATATCCCCTCGCTGCGGTCGCCCCAACATATAATGAAGCCGAGACACGATCAAGCGGTCATTCGTCTCAAAGGTGGGCTGCATGCTACGGCCTTCCACCAACGAGCGCGGGATCACCATATCGAACAACACGGTCACGACAAAGACAAATAAGACCGTGCGCAGCAGTTCTTCCCAAAAGCTAGTGCGCGCCAGCCGTGGCCGAAGGCGATCTTTGCGATGATCTGCGGTTTCAATCATTGAGTAGCATTCCCCAGCGGATGTTGTGTGGGAGTCATTATAGGGGGGTGAGTGATTGGCTCACAAGGCACAGATCAGCCAAACCTATACTTGACGCTGAGCAAACAGAGCCTGTAGAATGCACTCCATGCAAGGCCCCATCGTCTAGCGGTCTAGGACATCACCCTTTCAAGGTGAGGACACGGGTTCGAGTCCCGTTGGGGTCAAGATACGTCCCCTTTTCCAGATTTTCCCCCACTCGCATTACATACCATTCATCGACTTGGGTGACATCCCTGCCTTGTTGAGAGCTTCTAGCTGCTTGCTGCTGCCGCCGGTCATCCAGCGTCTGGTTGGTGATGTCATCCGTTCGCGCTCGTGGCGGCTTCAGCGTCTTGACCCCATGCGCGAGGCACTCGTCTACAACATCCACCGTTCGGTGCTGCCTGCTTCTGTCTTATCTTTGCAACTGAGCAATATCGTCCTTTTTTCAACTGCGTAACTTCTAAAAACTGTACCCCCACACTACCCCTTGAGACCAGTAGTGATCGCGCCCGCCACAAAGTAACGCTGCAAGACAAAAAAGACGATTAAACTGGGGATAGCCTGTAATGTAGCCGCGGCGGCTCCCATGCCATAAAACTGCGTGATGTTCACGCTACCAGCTAATGATGGGGAGAATTGAGCGATTCCCACAGGCAGAGTCTTGATGTTGTCCGAATTGCTCATCAGCAGCGGCCACAGATACTGATTGAAGCTATCTGCAAAGCTGAGAATGCCGACCGTGATGATCGCTGGCGTCGACAGTGGCAAAACCACGCGGAAGAAGCGGCCCCACAAACCGCATCCGTCAATCGCCGCCGCGTCCTCAAGCTCACGGGGCAGGGTGAGGAAGAACTGTCGAAACAAGTAGACTGAAAAGGCGCTCGCAGCCCCGGGCAGGATAATTGACCAATAGGTATTGGCTAGTTGAAGCTGCCCCACTAGCCGATAGAGCGGAATCAACGTGATCTCAAAAGGGATCATTAAAGTCGCTAAGACTAACCAGAACAGCGCGCTGCGCCCGAAAAATTGCAGCCTTGCAAAAGCATATCCGGCTGTGGCTCCCATGCATAGTGTAAGCAAAGTTGTTATCGATGCGATGATTAATGTATTGATGAACCAACGGCCAATGGGCTGCTGGAGCACACGTTCATAGTGAATCAACGTTACTGGCTGCGGGATCCAGCTAGGCGGAATGCTAAGAATCTGTTCAGTAGGCTTCAGCGATGTGACAATCATCCACAGCACGGGTGCAAACCATAAGAAGGTGAAGAGCAGCCCGCCCACCGTAATAAGAGTGTCCAGAAGGTTCCAACGTCTACCTATATGAAGCATAAGCCCACTCTAGTGCCGATAGCCAATATCACCGCGGAATAAAATCGTTCGTATGACCGTTACCGCTAAGATCACAAAAAATAGCAGCATGCCAATGGCAGCGGCATAACCGAGGTTGAAGTAGGTGAACCCTTCTCGGAAAATCAGCAGAACAACCGAAGTGCTGGCCCCAGCCGGCCCTCCCTGTGTGATGATGTACATCAAGCTAAACACCCGAAACGCTTCAATGGTAGACAGGGTGAGTACAAGACTAGAGGCATGCCCAAGCAGCGGAAACGTGACCCGCCAGAAGGTCTGCCAACTGCTTGCGCCGTCAATGCGGGCTGATTCGATCAGCTCATGAGGAATATCCTGCAGCGCCCCGAGAAAGATCACCATGCTGAAGCCTGCGGTCCACCAAGCAGTAATGAAAGCGATACTAGGCAGCACCAGCGTCATGTCAGCGAGCCACGGGGTACGATTCGGTAAGCCGAACATCCCCAGCGACCAGTTCACCAGCCCAAACTGCGCGTTGAACATCCATCCCCAGATGATTGCCACCACAGAGACAGACAGCACATAAGGGGCGAAGAACACTAGTCGAGCGAAGTGATGACCGGGCAGTTTGCGATTGATGTAGACCGCCATCGCAAGGCTAAGGAAGAAAGTGAGTGGCACGACAATCATCGCGTAGAAAACTGTGTTGGCGAAGGCCTGCCGCACTTCGAACGAGTTGAGGGCGCGCGTGTAGTTAGCCAAGCCCACAAACGTCTCAGAAGCACGGCCGATGCGCGCGTTGGTGAAGCTCGTGTAAATGCCTACGAGGAACGGGTACACACGGAAGAGAAGGAAAAGCGCAAAAAACGGCAGTAAGAAGGTGTACGCTCTCAAGTTGAGCTGTCGCCACCATGAGCTTCGCATCAATTCGTGATTTGATGCTTTTCGATTGGCGGTAATGGGTAAGTAAGCTGGCATAAGCACCCGGTAAACTAGTGAGCCACAGGGACTAGGCAGGCTATGCTTGCGCATGGCCTGCCTAAGCAGGCTACCCCTCAGATCAGTGAGACAGCAGGGGTTTCATCTAAAATCGCTTGTAGCTCAGCGTCAGCTTCGTTGAGGGCATCGTCAATCGACATTTGACGCGCCCACACGCGATCTAGAATACGCTTAAGTAGGCCGTTGCCCGTGTACTGTGAGAAATCAGCACTTTGAGGATGCGCTACGTCCCAGAAAGCGAACTCTCCCCCTTGCTCTGACGGGGCGAAGTATTTGTGCGTGTCCGATTGGGCGTAAGGCTCGTACGCCAAGCCTTCCTCAGTCACTGGAAGCTGCGAGGAAAGCACGCCAAACTCGCCGGCATTTTCGACGAAATACTTGTAGATGTTGGCAGCGGCCAGCTTCTCTTCATCGGTTGAACCGCGGGGCAGCACCAGACCACTGTACTCATACTGCACCGCCATACGATCCCCTAGTTTGGGATAGAGCGCGGTGCGGAAGTTGAGATTTTGCTGATCGAGTGAACTACTGACCACCCATGTGCCTGTGTAGAACATTGAAGCGTTGCCGGTCAGCCAGTAATCATAGCGTTGGCTGACGGTGGGATCAGAGACCTCCCACTCATAGAAAGTCTTCATCACAAACTCAGCGGCTTTGCGACCAGCCTCGTTGTTGAAGTTGGTGCGGCGACCATCCTCAGTCACGATAGAGCCGCCATATTGATGCAGCATCACGCCCCAAATGTTAAGAGGCAGGATGCCTTGCGCTACCGTATTGAGGAAGCCAGAGCGGATGATGCGACCGCTGTTATCCTTGCGCGTGAGGATCTTTGCCCATTCGACAAATTCTTCTATGCTCTCTGGGTCACGATCGGTCGGCAATCCGGCCTCTTCAAAGTGGTCAAGGTTGTAGAACATCACCCACGAGTTCCAGCCGTGCGGCACAGCATACAACTCACCGTTAAAGCGGCAGCGCTCCAGCAGCACCGGTAAAACGCTGTCGGTTGGGTAACCAGCCGCTGCCAACACATCATCCATCGGCTCAAATGCATCCAGCCCTAGCACATAACCACCCATGTAGGGGTAGTCTGTTTCGAACATAGTGGGGACATCATTAGCGCCGAAGCCTGCTGTAAACTTTGTCTCAGCGTCGTCACCAAAGTTATCTACGCTAACCGAGATGCCTGTGCCTTCTGTAGCACGGCGCACAAACTCAACGATTGCGTCGCCCTGCGTAGCACCAAGCCCAATCCAAAAACGAAGCTGCGACTGCGCCCGTGCCAGACGGCGCGCAGACCACGGCGTGAGTCGATCCATCAACACAAGTGCCGATGCAGCAGCAGATGCTTTCAAAAAATCACGGCGAGACAAATTGGCCTTCATCTTACCTCCTCAAGAAAATTTTCGGATACCCTTGCTTTTTGAAGCAGTTTATCTGACAATATGATTGTCAGACAATTTTTGAAAACTTAACACGAGATTCAATTATTTGTCAAGCAATTTCTCCAACGGACTAATCAAACGATGCGATACCAGTTGAAAAATCTACAGCGAGTTCACATTTACACAGACCCAGACAACTTCATTGCCGAGGTGGCGCTAGCAAACTTAGGAAACGGGCAAATTGTGGCCATGTGCTTTGAGCAGCGTGGCTTGGCACATACCGACACAGGATCGGTGATTTTGCTGCGCTCCTACGATCACGGTCGAACTTGGGATCCGCAAACCAAAGTGGTTGTTATGCCTCATGAAGAGGATTGGGGGTACAACAGCGGCGCGATCACCCGCTTAAGCGATGGGACACTGCTCTGTCACGCTAATCGCTGGCAGTATCTGAAGAACGGTCGCATCGACTGGTTCTTCGGTGAGTCAGAAAACGAGGGGGTTTATCTCACTCGGTCAACAGACGACGGCCACACATGGAGCCGTCCCGAGCGCATCAACCTCGTGCCAATGCGCAATGCTCGCTGCCGTGATGCCATCGTCGAGCTGGCTGATGGCAGGTTGTTGTTGCCGTTACATGGCTTTCGCTGGCAGCGCACCCTGCCCGATATCTCCAGCGTCGAGCGTGAGCGTTCATTTGTGCTCGGCTCAGATGATCAGGGGCGCACGTGGCAGTACTATGGCACGATGGGATACGATCCGTCTGAGATCGTCCACTACCACGAACCCGGGCTGTGCTTGCTGCCAGATGGTCGTTTGTTGGGGCTGCTGCGCACTCAACGCTGGCCGCATCGTGCACGCACGGGTGAGCAGATGGAGTACCCCAGCGGGTTGATCTTCTACACGATCTCTGATGATGGAGGCATCTCGTGGAGCCAACCGCGCAACACCAATCTGTGGGGCTATCCATCAGACTGTGTGGCTCTACAGGATGGCACGGTTGTGGCTGCCTATAGCTACCGTCGTCGGCCATTTGGGGTGCATGTAGCCATCTCGCCGGACGGGGTTTCGTGGTCAAGCAGCAATGAATTCAACCTCGTCGATTACGATCCGATGAACGTAACCCCTGTAGACGTTGCTAAGGATGTGGATCCAATGCGCGTTGTCCACGCGAAGGAACTGCTCTGGCATATCGGCTATCCTAGCTCTATTGTGCTGGATGATGGCTCGATTATGACGGGCTATCACTTATATAATGCCGAGGGACGACAATATATCGAAGCAGCCATATATCAGGTAGAACGGCTAGGATGAGCTACCTGATCCGTCCTTATTTGCCTAGCGATCTAGCTGCCGTTGCCGATGTGCTGAACACCGCCGCCAACCACGACGAATACCGCTTGACCAGTGTGGACGCACTAGCCCAGCAGTTCCAAGAGCCGGGGTACGATCCTTGCAACCAAGGCTTCGTGGCGCTTGATACGCAGGGACTGTTAGTGGGCTTTCGCATGTTCCGCCGTCGTTACAACCACGGTGAGCCGGTCACAATCTATGACCTCTTAGGTGGTGCACACCCTCAACATTTGGCTGCTGACGTAGAATTAATCCGAGCAGTCAGCGCCAGCGTGCTGAACGATGCACACTTGAAAGGTGAGGCGCAAGCGCGATTGCATGTGCGATGCTTTGATGATGACTACGCATTGCAACAGTCGCTTGCCGCCGAAGGCTTTCAGACCGAGCGCTACCTTGTCATCATGCGGCGTGAACTGAGCCAGCCGCCTGAGCCAGCACCATCACTGCTTGATTTTAGCTGGTCTACCTGTTCTGACCCTGAAGCATGGTACAACGCTTATGCCGACGCCTTTGCTGATCATTGGGGGCAAATGATTATGCCACGCGCATTGTGGACATACATCGTTCAGCAGCCTCATTATCATCCTGAACTGAACATACTTGCGTTAACCACTGACACATCAGAGATTGCAGGCTTCTGCTACACCAAGATGCTGTCAGATGCGCGCGGTGAAATTCGCTGGTTAGGGGTGCGTCCGCGATGGCGTCGGCGTGGACTAGCGGATGCCCTGACAAAAGCAGGCTTGTGGGCGTTGTATGCTCATGGGGCGCGCGAGTGTGTGCTTGGCGCAGATGCAGACAGTACGACAAGTCCAGTGCGCGTGTACGAGCGCAATAGCTTCACAATAGTTCGACATCAACACGTGTATGCCCGACAGCTCAGTTGACAACTTGAGCGTTAGGTAGTATTTTCTTGTTACAAAATTGTCTGACAATCAGGCAATATTAGACAGTAGAGGAGTGACCTAAGTGAAACCAATCGCCATTCAGCGCCCACCTTCTCTTGCTGAGACGGTAGCTCACGCGATTGAAGAACTCATTGCGCATGGACAGTTCAAGCCAGGGATGTCATTGGTAGAGTCACGACTGTGTGAGCAGCTTGAGGTCTCACGCAGCACACTGCGTGAAGCGTTTCGGCTGCTTCAAGATCGTGGTTTGATTGAAAACGTGCCACATCGCGGGTTTAGTGTGACCACCCTGGATGAGCGCAAAGTGCGTGAGATCTACGAGCTGCGCATGGTGCTGGAATCGCAGGCAGTACGCTGGACTGTGGAACGTGGGAGCTTTTCGAACGAAGCGATCGAACTCATCAGAGCAGCCTTCCGAACAATGTGTGATCTGACCGCAGATGGCACTTCAATAGACATGGTGGAGGCTGACATGAACTTCCATCGGGTGTTGTGCAGCTTTTGCGATAACACATTACTCCTGTCGGTGCTGGATGGCTTGCGACTGCACACACGGCGCTTCATCCTCTTCACGAAACTCTACCAATCGGATCTTGCCACTGAGGCTGAAACGCATCGTCCGATTGTTGAAGCGCTGCTCGCTCCTGATCAATCACAATTGGAACAAGTAGTGCGTGAGCATATCCGCGAAGCTGGTGAACTGCTGGTGACGCGCATTCGTGAGATGAACTTAATGGAGTCTGATTAAGAAAGATCTTAGAAGAAATGAGCACCATTGACACTGTTCAATCTCCTTTTGATTCATCTCGCAAGTGGTCGTGGCGCGCCCTGACACAAGGAGAAGGGGTGCGGTTGCTGCTGCCGCTGATCGTGCTGATGGCCTTTGTATTTCTGCCGTGGCGCGATGTGAATCAAACCGGCCTCAGCACGCTGCTAAAGGATATGTCAGATCTATCTATTGTGCTTGTTCCAGCAGCAGCGCTCGGCATTCTCATCTTTCAACTGCTAGGCTATGTTCATCCCAAGCAAGCGCGGCTGACGGCTTTCTTTAGTTGTGTGGCTGCGTGTATTGGCTT